>CAVJQJ010000037.1:0-3932 GCA_963651715.1 Anaerovoracaceae bacterium | reverse complement strand
TCTCTTTTCAATGTCATCTCGTTCAAGCTATTAAAATTCGATGGCAATCAAACTTCACCAGAGACGTTTCGCGAAGTGATATTGCAGTTATAACTGGCTGATCCATTTGACGAAATATCCTTTTATTTGATGTAAAGTCAACATTTTTCACATGGTAATAAAATCAATATAAAAGTCTAATTATTTGATTTTTAAACATTTTATAGAAACTTCATTAAGAAAATCTCTGATTTACCATCATTAGTGTATTTCACACTCACAGAAAACTCCTTAAAACACATAGGTTTTGGGTAAAAACAACGCTTTCCTATTCCTAGAGGAATTATGGGTAACAAGTCCTATCTTTTTACTGGGGATTGGGTATAATTAGTCTCAACAACATTAACAACACCATTGAAATCGGTTTTGGAGTATCAAAGTGAAAATATCGACAAAAGGACGTTACGCTCTCAGATTCATGATTGATCTGGCTCTTTATGGCAAGGATCGTTACCTCTCCTTGAAGGATATCTCTATCCGACAGGATGTCTCTCTGAAATATCTTGAACAGATTGCATCCACGCTTGGCAAAGCAGGCTTGATCCAGAGTATCCGCGGGTCCCGTGGCGGTTACCGTCTTGCCAGAGAGCCTCAAGCCTACACTGTCGGGGATATCCTGAGACCTATCGAAGGGAATTTTGCCTGTGTTTCCTGCCTTGAAAACTTGCCAAATACCTGTGAACGTTACGGGGCATGCGCGACAGTCCATTTCTGGGAGGGACTTCACAAAACCATTGTCAATTATATGGACAGCGTTACATTAGATGACCTGATTGAGAAAGAGTCAATTTCCTCCAGTGACAACTATGTCATCTAACAACTGATTATCAATTTTCCATATTTTACTGGAAGAAGTATTGTTTAACCGTTTTTAAAATCTAATTTCAAATAGTTACTTAACATCAAGGAGTCAATGAAATGTCTAACATTGCAAAAAACATCACCGACCTGATCGGCAACACCCCACTTCTCGAAGTTTCCCGCTATGCGGCTGACAACAATCTTGAAGCTACCATCTTGGTTAAACTGGAATATTTCAATCCAGCTGGTAGCGTAAAGGACCGTATTGCTAAATCCATGATTGATGCCGCAGAAGCTGATGGCAAGCTGATTCCAGGCAAATCCACCATCATTGAACCTACTTCCGGTAATACTGGTGTCGGTCTTGCCGCTGTCGCTGCTGCCCGGGGCTACCGCCTGATCATCACCATGCCTGAAACCATGAGTATTGAACGCCGCAAACTGATTAAGGGTTATGGTGCTGAACTTGTTCTGACTGAAGGTTCAAAGGGTATGAAAGGTGCCATTGCAAAAGCTCAGGAACTGGCTGCATCCATCCCTAACAGCTTTGTGCCTCTGCAGTTTGACAATCCTGCAAATCCTGCTATCCATAAAGCAACCACCGGTCCTGAAATCTGGCGTGATACTGATGGTAAAGTCGACATCTTTGTTGCAGGCGTCGGTACTGGCGGTACTTTGACTGGTACCGGTTCTTATCTGAAAGAACAGAATCCTAATGTCAAGGTTGTTGCTGTTGAACCTGAAACCTCTCCTGTCCTGTCTGGTGGCAATCCTGGTCCACATAAGATCCAGGGTATCGGTGCCGGTTTCGTTCCAACTGTTCTTGACACCAAACTGTACGATGAAGTCATCAAGGCTCCTAACGAAGCCGCATTCCAGGCTGCTCAGGCTATTGGCCATACCCAGGGTGTACTGGTTGGTATTTCTTCCGGCGCGGCCGTATGGGCAGCAACCCAGTTGGCAAAACGCCCAGAAAACAAAGGCAAGGTTATCGTTGCACTGTTGCCAGATACCGGCGAACGTTACCTGTCTACCGCGTTGTTCCCAGCAGAATAATGTCGCTATAACAAAAGGTTTAGTTATTTTCATTGAAAAGCCAGAATGGATATTGAATCTCTTTGTATTCATGGGGGGAAAGTCAGCACTGATACGAGCGGTGCGATTTCCACCCCAATTTATCAGACTGCCACATATGCCCATCTTGGGTTAGGTAGAAGTACCGGTTATGACTATAGCCGTGGAGCGAATCCAACCCGTGATGTCCTCCAAGACACTATGGCCAAGCTGGAAAGTGGTGTTGCCGCTTATGCCTTCAGTTCAGGGCTGGCAGCAGCCTCTGCCATGATGGAACTCTTCAAGCCAGGAGACCACATCATTTCTTCTGATGATCTCTATGGTGGGACCTGGCGTCTGTTCCAGAACTTCTCAATGAAAAATAGCATCACATTCGACTGGGTTGATGCATCAGACCCAGCGAATGTCGAGGCCGCTATTAAACCAGAAACAAAAGCTGTTTTCATTGAAACGCCAACAAACCCTTTGATGCATGTCAATGACATTGCCGCCATTGCTGAAATCACGAAAAAACACGGCATACTGCTTCTCGTTGACAATACTTTCCTGACACCGATCAATCAGCAGCCACTGAGACTCGGTGCCAACATTGTCCTGCATAGTGGCACCAAATTCCTCGGTGGTCACAATGATGCCTTGGCTGGTATTCTTGTCTGTGATTCAGAAGAATTATCAGAAAGACTACACTACATTCAGAATGCAGTTGGCGCTTCTCTCGCTCCGTTCGACAGCTGGCTCATTATCCGGGGTATCCAGACATTAGCCATCCGTGTCCGGAAACAGGAAGAAACCGCCATTAAGGTTGCTAAATGGCTCAACGCAAATCCCAAGGTCAAACAGGTTTTCTATCCAGGGCTGCCATCCAGCAAAGGTTATGAAATCACTAAGAAGCAGTCCGCAGGTTTTGGCGGGATGATTTCATTTGAAGTTACGGAAGAAGCTGGTGGCGAACAGTTTGTCAAAGAAATCCTTGAAGGGGTCAAGCTCATCCAGTTTGCCGAAAGTCTTGGTGGCGGCGAAACCCTTATCACATACCCTACTACCCAGACCCATGCGGCTATTCCAGAGGCAGAACGTATCGCAAGAGGTATCACCAACAATCTGCTGCGTATGTCAATTGGTCTTGAAAGCGCAGAAGATATCATTGCAGATTTGGCTCAGGCCATGGGCAGTGATTCCAGCCAGAATCCTTTTGAATTTGACGCTGTTATCGACAGAAAAGGCACTGGTTCCCTGAAGTACGACTATGCTGTCCAAAGAGGGAAACCTGCCGATGTCCTGCCATTGTGGGTGGCAGATATGGATTTCAAGGTACCTCCTTCTGTCACGTCTGCGCTTCAGGAAATGGTTTCTCATGGCATTTATGGTTATTCAGAGCCCAAGGCTGGCTATTTTGACGCCGTGCAACGTTGGTTCTCCCGCCGCCACAACTGGACTCCTCAAGCGGACTGGTTGGTGAAAACACCTGGTGTTGTCTATGCTATCTGTCTGGCAATCCGTGCGCTGACCCAAGAAAATGATGCCATTCTTATCCAACAGCCGGTTTATTATCCATTTTCACTCACCATCCGTGACAATAACCGACGGCTGGTGGATAGTCCGCTTGTTCTGAAGAACGGACGTTATGAGATTGATTTTGATGATTTTGAAAAGAAAATTGTTGAAAACGATGTCAAGCTGTTCATTCTCTGCAACCCACATAATCCTGTAGGCCGAATCTGGTCGAAAGATGAACTGCAAAAAATGGCAGATATCTGCCTTGCCCATCACGTTCGGGTAATCTCAGATGAGATCCATTCTGATTTTGCTTTCCCTGGATATGCCTATACTCCTTATGGTACTCTGGGAGAAACATATCTTGATCATGTTGTGATCTGCACAGCGCCAAGCAAGACATTCAATATCGCAGGACTTCAGGTCTCCAATATTTTCATTCCAAATCCCGAAATCCGGAGCCGATTCCAGCAGGAACTGAACGCGACCGGCTACGATCAGATGAATGCCGCAGGGCTGGTTGC
>CAVJQJ010000036.1:0-7096 GCA_963651715.1 Anaerovoracaceae bacterium | reverse complement strand
TGATTTTCTCCTAAATTATCAGATTTTGAATTTCCACAGAATCCGTTACAGTCTTTAAAAAAGATTCAGAAAAGCCTGATATTTTTCCTCAGGACTTAATTATGTCTCATATGCGGAACAAATTGATTATTCAGTGTATTCCTGTGGTCTTGGCCACTTTTTCCCAGACGGTTTTTCAGACGCGATGAAAACAGTTTTCTGGATGCTGTAACCATGTTGTCATGACTGGTGGCTTGGGATTTTTTCTGGCGGTGAATGTTCCTGTTTTTTTCTGATACAAACTGTTTCAAATTAGAAGGTTACGTTGGATTACGAAATGTATAATAGCCACTGACGCTTATAGCGGTGGCGGGCTTTTTACCCAAAAGCTTTCCCCAACCCTATCAGGGTCCTTATCAACTATCTTTTGATACAGGAGACCATTATGGATATCCATGGCCACAAGCAGGAAAACAAGAAAACCCGTCGTTGGTTTGGCGCTTTGCTGTCCAGACTGGCAGGCAGGTCCAATGCCACGCTTTCTGGTTCAGACCGTGAGCTCGATGAGCTGAGATCAAGTCTGCTTCCTAAGTAAACATCAGGTTCTGCCACAGTCCACCGTTCCACAAAGGACGGTGGATTTTTATTACTGTCCCCGATTCTCCTGCCATCGTCCGGATGATATTGCACAGATTGTGTGTTATCCGATAAGCTTTTGTTATCAATATGCTTTCAGGAGGTCTGACATGAAAAAACTGCTCTCCATTTCAATCCTGACGATGAGTCTTGGCATGGTTTCTCATCTGGCGATGGCGGAAAGTCATTGTGAAACGTATGAGACCGAAAAACACTATGTCCGTGTCAATTGCAGTTATGCGACTGATCTATGTACCTATCAATCCTGGAACAAGCCCAGAAAAATGGGGCATGGGCAGCCAGACCTTCAGATAGCGGGTGGTCGGGAAAGAACAGTGGAAGTGAACGGTTATTTCTGTAGCCGTTTTGAGTTCCAGAAGGGAAACACCGCCATCAATCTCGATGACTGTCTGGTTGACGGCCGTCCAAAAGGTTCAAGCGGTGAACTGGAGGTGCTGATCAACGGTCAACGGAAAGCCCATTACTGGACTTACAACCGAAAAATCATGAAGCTGGATTAAAGAATGCCCAGTTTCAGCAGGAAATTCAGGAAAAGCACCCAAGGTGGGTGAGGCAGATAGGCGAGCGCCAATCCCGCTCCGATTCCTGCAGCGAACCAGATGACACGGCGGACATTGTTCCGCCGTTTGTTCTGCTGGGAGACCAGTTCTTCAAGCAGCTCGGTCTGACGGTGCTGCTGGCTGTTCCGGGCACTGTTCTCGAGTGACTGCTGGAGGAGTGATGGTAGTCTTGGCAGGATGCGGCTGTAGGTGACGGATTCCATTTTCAGGTGGGCCAGCAGGTTCTTCAGGCTTGGCTGCCGTTTCATCCATCTTTCAAGGAATGGTTTCGCGGCGGACCACAGGTCGAGATCTGGATTGAGCTGTCTGCCGAGACCTTCGATGTTCAGCATGGTTTTCTGGAGCAGGACAAGCTGTGGCTGGATACTGATGTTGAAGCGGCGTGATGTCTGGAAAAGTCTCAGCAGAACCTGACCAAAGGAGAAATCCTTGAGTGGCAGGTCAAACACCGGTTCACAGCAGGTGCGGATGGCGGCTTCTAGGTCAACCACACGGGTTTCCGGTGGTGCCCAGCCACTTTCAATGTGCATCTGTGCGACAAGACGGTAATCCCGGCGGAAAAAGGCAATGAAGTTCTTGGACAGGTATTCACGGTCGAAATCATCCAGGGATTCCACGATGCCGAGGTCGAGGGCGATGTATTTGCCCCATGATTCCGGCATGGTTGAGATGAGGATGTTGCCTGGATGCATGTCTGCATGGAAGAAAGTATGCTCGAACACCTGGGTGAAGAAGATGTCGACACCGTTGTATGAGAGCTGTTTGATATCGAAGCCGGCTTTTTCCAATTCGTCGATGTGGGAGACGGGAATGCCTTCCATTCTTTCCATGACGATGATTTCACCGGTGCAGTATTCCCAGTAGATTTCCGGAACGACCAGTTTATCCGAGTCTGCGAAATTGCGTCTCAGCTGGCTGTAATTGGCAGCTTCACAGAGCAGGTCAATCTCATTATGCAGGGAAAGATCGAATTCCCTGACGACTTCAGTCAGACGTAACCGTCTGCCATCTTCCCAGTATTTTTCGCCAAGTGCCGCGAAGGCGTACATGAGTTCAATGTCGCGGTCGATGCGTCGTGGAACATCTAGACGCAGGATTTTGACGGCGGCTTTCCTGCCATCTTTCAGGACTGCGAAATGGACCTGGGCGATGGAGGCTGAGGCGACAGGTTCCCGGTCAAAAGAGGCAAAAAGCTCAGCAGGTGGCTTCCCGAGGCTTTTCTTGATCTGTTTTTCAGCAAGGTCGGCATCAAAAGGCGCGACCTGATCCTGGAGTTTTGCGAGTTCGTCCGCGAAGTCGGTTGGCAACAGATCCCGCCGGGTGGAGAGTACCTGCCCTAATTTGATGAAGATGGGGCCTAGTGTCTCGAGTGCGCAGCGGAGTCTTTCTGCCGCTGGTCTGGAAAAGTCGCGCCAAAAGAAAAGGCAACGGTAAATGGTGGCGGTCCGACTGCTGAAAAGGTACGAAATGGCGATGTCATCAAGCCCGTATCGGAACATGATGCAGAAGATTGAGATGAGCCGCCAGAGTTTTCGCATAGCTGTTCAGCCGTCTGTTAAAGTTTCATGCCAGTGTGCAGGGCAACGATGCCCGCACTGAGGTTGAAATACCGTGTCAGGACAAAGCCTGCATCGTCCATCATTTTTTTCAGGGTTTCCTGATCCGGATGCATCCTGATGGATTCAGCCAGATACTGGTAACTGTCTTCACTGTCTGCCACATGTCTGCCAAGCCAAGGCAGGACGGTGAAGGAGTAAAGGTCATAAGCCTGCTGCAGGGGTTTCCAGATCCTGGAAAATTCAAGCACCATCATTTTGCCACCAGGTTTGAGGACTCGGTGCATTTCTGAGAGTGCGGTCTCTTTATGCGTCATGTTACGGAGTCCAAAGGAGACCATGACCCGGTCAAAGTAGTTGTCTGGAAATGGCAGTTTTTCCGCATCGCATACAGCAACGGGCAACAATGTGCCTTTGTTGAGGAGGCGGTCACGACCTTCAGTAAGCATCGCTGTATTGATGTCGGTGAGCCAGACCTCGCCTTCTTTGCCAGCCTGTTTTGCGAAGGCTTCAGCCAGATCGCCGGTTCCGCCCGCCACATCAAGGACCCGGAATCCTTTCCGGATGCCTGCCTGATTGATGGCAAAGGCTTTCCAGAGGCGGTGGAGCCCGCCTGACATGAGGTCATTCATGAGGTCATAGTCTTTGGCGACCTCAGTAAAGACTTTGGCGACTTTGCCTGCCTTCTTGTCTTCGTCGACTTGCTGGAAGCCGAAATGGGTGAGTTTAGCCATGCTGCTGTCAGTGGTTATTGGGATTCCCCATAACGTGCGGTCAGCTGGGTGATGAGCTGCTGTTTCAGAGCTGGGACGCGCTGTTTTCTACTGTCCAGGATTTCTGGCACGATGGTTCTACGCGGCGCGGACCAGATGGAATCGGGGAATGTGGTGTCATCATTATAACGTGGGATGATATGCCAGTGCATATGGGGAACCATGTTGCCCAGTGTGGCCAGATTGATCTTGTGCGGCTGCATGGTGTCACGGACAACCTGCTCGACCAGCCAGACGACATCCATGAGTGCGGTGCGTTCTTCAATCGGCAGGTCGGTCATCTCAGCGATATGGTCATTCAGGATGACACGGCAGAAGCCGAGGATGTTGGGTTCATCGGCAATGAGTACACGCCATTTGCCGGCACGGTAGATGACTTCGCCACCATCTGTTTCACAGAGTACGCAGTTTTTCATAGCAGGGATTCCAAGGGTATCTTCAATCCGAAGATTGTATCAGATGCAGAGGGGATGTTCGGTCAGCCCAACAGATTGGCGATGGAACGCCATGCTCCTTCAGGGACATTGAGCAGTATCCATGTCATGATGGTGTAGCGGGCCAGTTTGCCGATGGCCATATAGACGGTGCATGGCCAGAACGGGAGTTTCAGCCATCCCGCCAGCGTGCAGAGCGGGTCTCCGATGGCAGGCATCCAGCTCAGGAGCATGGTTTTTGCGCCAAACCGTTCAAGCCATCCGAACCATTTGGTTTTCTGTTCTTTCGCGAAGGTCTGTTTGGCACAGTAGCCGATCCAGTAGTTCAACAGGCCACCGAGGGTGTTGCCAATGGTTGCGACTGCCATGACCTCCCAGAATGCACTTCTGTTCGCGGCGACAACCGCGAAAACAGCGGGTTCTGAACCTAATGGCAGGAGTGTTGCAGAGACGAAGCAGATGACAAAGACAGCGGTCAGTCCGATCCCTGGCACAGCAAGCCAGTCAAGGAGCCAATAAACTGCTGATTCAACCATGTTCCTACGTTACTTTCCTGTCAGTGTTCTTTCGTGTTGCGGGGACTTAAGTGCCTGATTTGTCCTGAAACAGGCTCAAGCATATCAGACGCGGATTATAATGGCGAAAGTTTAGAAGTATCGTTTCTTATTTGTTATGACTGATTATCTGAAAAAAATCCTGACTTCCCGGGTTTATGATGTTGCCATCGAGTCTCCGCTTGATGTGGCGCCGGGGCTTTCCGCCAGAACCGGCAATACGGTCCTGCTCAAACGTGAAGATATGCAGCGTGTCTTCAGTTTCAAGCTGCGTGGTGCCTATAACAAGATGGCGCATCTCACTGAAGAACAGCGCTGCCGGGGCGTTATCTGTGCTTCTGCGGGCAATCATGCGCAGGGTACGGCGCTTTCTGCAAAACGGTTGGGCTGCAAGGCGGTGATTGCCATGCCGACCACCACACCGCCCGTGAAGATCAATGCGGTCAAGACGCATGGGGGTGACAATGTCGAGATTGTGCTCCATGGTGAATCTTTTTCTGACACCTATGACCATGCTGTCAAGCTGATGGAAGAACGTCAGCTGACTTTCATCCATCCATTCGATGATCCTGACGTGATTGCCGGGCAGGGCACCATCGGGATGGAGATCCTGCGTCAGCGTTCTGCACCGATCCATGCGATTTTTGTTCCTGTCGGTGGTGGTGGCCTGATTGCTGGGATTGCGGCCTATGTCAAACAGGTCCGTCCAGAAATCAAGGTGATCGGTGTTGAAACGGTTGATTCCTGCTCGATGAAACAGAGCCTGGATGCCGGGGAACGTGTAAACCTTGCTGATGTCGGCCTGTTCTCAGATGGGACTGCCGTCAAGCTGGTCGGTAAGGAAACCTTCCGTATCTGTCAGGCATGTGTGGATGAGATTGTGCTGGTGGATACGGATGATGTCTGTGCGGCGATCAAGGATGTTTTTCTGGATACCCGCAGCATTCTTGAACCTGCTGGTGCCCTGTCGGTCGCCGGCATCAAGGCATATGTTGAACGTCAGGCGAAGGCTGGCAAACCTGTCAAGGATGAAGCACTCGTTGCCGTGACTTCCGGCGCCAATATGAATTTTGACCGTCTGCGTTTTGTGGCAGAACGTGCGGATGTCGGTGAGGACAAGGAAGCTGTGCTGGCTGTGACGATTCCTGAAGAACGTGGCAGTTTCCGCCGGTTCTGTGAGCTGTTGGGCCAGCGTCATGTCACCGAGTTCAATTACCGTATCAGCGACAGCGCTGTCGCCCGCGTGTTTGTGGGTGTGGAAGTCAAGAACCGTGATGAGATTGATGAAATCATCACGCTGTTCGAACAGAACGGTTATAAGACAATTGACCTGAGTGATGATGAACTGGGCAAGATGCATATCCGTCATATGGTCGGTGGCAAGAGCCCATTCGCTGAGAACGAGCAGCTCTTCCGCTTTGTTTTCCCGGAACGGCCTGGGGCATTGATGAAATTCCTGTCTGCGATGGCGCCTAACTGGAATATCAGTCTGTTCCATTACCGGAATCATGGCGCAGATTATGGCCGTGTGCTGGTGGGGATGCAGGTGCCTGAGTCGGATATGACGGCCTTCAACCAGTTCCTTTCCACGATTGGTTATCCATACTGGAATGAGAGTGATAACCCTGTCTATAAAATGTTCCTGTAAGGCTGCGATATGACTGACGAAAAGACTGTCGATGCCGTGGTGGCTGGTGATGCCAGCGCTTCTCCGCTTGGCCAGAAGACTTCCTATCCAACCGCATATGATCCAACCATCCTGTTTCCAATTGCCCGTCTGCCGATGCGCGAGAAGCTGGGTGTGGCGGGCACCAATCCTTTCTTCGGCATGGATTTCTGGAATGGTTATGAACTGTCATGGCTGAATACACGTGGCAAGCCCCAGGTGGGGATCCTGCGTTTCTCGGTTTCTTCCGATTCCACCAATATTGTGGAATCCAAGTCGCTGAAGCTGTATCTGAATTCTTTCTCGCAGCATCGGATTGAAAAGGATGACCTGGTACAGGTGATCCATCAGGACCTGAGCAGGGCTTTTGATGCGATGGTGATGGTGTCCATCGTCCAGCCGGATGAATTTGAACTGCTGAAAATCGCTGAAGTGGATGGTCTTCTGCTCGACCGTCTGGATATTGCGACAGACATCTATGAACCTGCCCCAGAACTGCTGCGAAGCATGCAGGACGAAGCGCCGGTTGAGGAAACCCTGGTGTCACATCTGCTGAAGACAAACTGCCCTGTCACTGGTCAGCCGGACTGGGCGACACTGCAGATTACCTATGCAGGTCCGCAGATCGATCAGGAACGCCTGCTGAAATACATCATCAGCCTGAGGACCACGCAGGAATTCCATGAACAGTGTGTGGAACGGATCTGGCTGGATATCCGGAAATACTGCAAACCGCAGCATCTGAGTGTCTATGCCCGCTATACCCGCAGGGGAGGAATTGATATCAATCCATGGCGGACCAACTTCACGACGGGCAAGCGGCCACAGTCTGACCGTACTGCCCGGCAGTAAGCCTGCCGTTTCAAAAAGCTACCCACCGGCATAGCCGGTGGTTCTTCATATCGCCTGTAAGGCTC
>CAVJQJ010000035.1:0-2470 GCA_963651715.1 Anaerovoracaceae bacterium | reverse complement strand
CTCAGGGACGTCTGAAGACAGGGACGCCACCCCGTATTGATGGAAAGACCATTGATTTTTCGGTCATGAAAAAACAGTTGGGCGATTCTGATCCAGTACCTGTTTTCTCATTCATGGGTAGTGTGGATATGCATCCAGAACAGTTGCCATGTTGGATTACCCATACCAATGAGAAAACACATGAAATAATCCGTTCAGGACTTGACCGGAGTCCATTGTTTACAGGGGTGATTGAAGGGGTTGGACCTCGATATTGTCCATCGATTGAAGATAAGATCCATCGCTTTTCTGGTCGTGATTCGCATCATATTTTCTTGGAACCAGAAGGACTGCACACCCACGAATATTATCCAAATGGCATTTCGACCAGTCTGCCATTTGATATTCAGATGGGATTGATTAAGACAATTCCAGGTCTTGAAAATGCCCATATTCTGCGCCCAGGTTATGCAATTGAATATGATTTTTATGATCCACGGTCACTGAAATCATCTCTCGAAACCCGTCAGATTAAGGGACTTTTCTTTGCAGGGCAGATTAACGGTACAACGGGGTATGAAGAAGCGGCTGCGCAGGGATTGTTGGCTGGTATCAATGCTGCACGGTATGTATCAGGTGAAGAAGCATGGGTGCCAAAACGCAATGAAGCCTATCTGGGTGTGATGGTTGATGACCTGATTACGCAAGGCGTTACAGAACCATACCGGATGTTTACAAGTCGTGCTGAATACCGTTTGAGTTTGCGGGAAGATAATGCAGATCTGCGGTTGACAGAGATTGGCTACAAGATGGGATGTGTCACTGAAGAACAGTGGAAAGCGTTTGAATATAAGCGTGAGGAAACAGAAAAAGAAATACAGAGGATGAAGACAACCTGGGTTCACCCATCAGTTCTGTCATCTCAGGAAGCTCAACGTGTATTGAGTAAACAGATTGAACATGAATACTCTCTGGCAGATTTATTGAAACGTCCAAAGATTACTTACCGGATGCTTGAAAGTATGACGGGAATTGACGGTCGTAACTGGAATAGTGAAGAATCATTGCCTGATTTTGTGAAAAATCAGGTTGAAATTCAGATTAAATATGCAGGTTATGTAGATCGGCAATCACGGGAGATTGAAAGTCAGTCTGGTTTTGAAAACCTGAGATTACCGGCTGATATGGACTATGACAGTATCAAGGCACTCTCAATTGAGGTTCGTCAGAAACTCTCAAAACAGCAGCCAGAAACATTGGGTCAGGCTTCTCGTATTTCTGGAATTACACCTGCTGCTGTTTCAATCATTCTGATTTATCTGAAAAAGAATGGACTTGTTTCATTCAATGATTGATAGGAAAGCATATGGTAAAAAAACATCGAACAGCTTTCATGGATGAAACGGAATTAAGGACCAAATTGATATCGGGTCTTAAGGAACTGAATCTCGAATTGGATGATAGGAAGCTTGATCAGCTGGTCCAGTATGTTGGTTTGTTGGGTAAATGGAACCGCATTTATAACCTTACGGCAATCCGTGATATGGAACAGATGTTGACACACCATCTTTTGGATTCATTGACAGTGATACCTTGGGTATCGCATTGTAAGCATCTGTTGGATGTTGGTTCTGGTGGTGGTTTGCCGGGCCTTATTATTGCCATTGTCTGTCCAGATATGGCAGTTGAGATGATTGATATTGTCAGCAAAAAAACAGCCTTTATTCGACAGGTAACAATTGAAATGGGGCTGAACAATGTCAAGGTCCATACGGGACGTGTTGAAGAATTATCCACAGACAGTCCTTTTGACGGAATAATTTCACGTGCTTTTTCCAGTATTCCAGATTTTGTTGCGTTGACATCACATTTACTTAGTGAAAAAGGGCGGTATTACGCTATGAAAGGATTGATTCCTGAGTACGAAATCAGTAACCTTGATAGACAGTGGAAAACTGCCGAAATTGTGTCACTTGCAGTACCTCAGTTGGACGCACAGCGTCATCTGGTCATAATAGAAAAAAATCCATCTATTTCGATTTTGGAATAGAACCCACAATCATAAAAGGACAATCTTATGGCTGCCGTATTCTGCATTGCCAATCAAAAAGGAGGCGTCGGTAAAACGACGACTGCGGTCAATCTTGCGTCTGGTCTTTCTCGTCTGAAGAAAAAAGTCCTCTTGATTGACCTTGATCCGCAGGGTAACGCAACTATGGGAAGTGGTGTGCAGAAAGCGGAATTGGAAAATTCTGTCTACGAGGCGCTCTTGGGGTTGGAAGATATCAAGAAAGTCTGTCAACATCCTGAAAATGTCCAATATGATGTGATTCCTTCAAACAGGGACCTGTCTGCAGCTGAAGTGGAAATGGTTAATCTTGAACGTCGTGAAAGACGTTTACGCGAGGCATTGGATACCATTCGTGATGATTATGATTTTGTCCTCATAGATTGTCCACCAGCATTGTCCCTGATTACCCTTAATGCATTC
>CAVJQJ010000034.1:0-2053 GCA_963651715.1 Anaerovoracaceae bacterium | reverse complement strand
GAAAACTGTGCGAATGGAAAGGCATCGCCATCGTAGAGGCGGAAGTCTGTCCAGACCACATCCACATGCTGCTGGAGATACCGCCGAAAGTGAGCGTGTCAGGCATCGTCGGCTACCTGAAAGGAAAAAGCAGCCTGATGATATATGAGCAGTTCGCGAATCTGAAGTACAAGTACCGCAACCGTGCATTCTGGTGCCGTGGATACTATGTGGATACGGTAGGGAAAAACACTGCAAAGATAAGAAGCTATATCCAGCAGCAACTCAGCGAGGACAGACTGGGCGATCAGCTGAGGATCCCGTATGCGGAAGACCCGTTTACGGGTGGCCGGTAACAGACATGCAAATGACAGTGTTTAGATGCGCCTGTTAGGGCGCTGCTGGTAACAGAGCCTTACAGGCGATATGAAGAACCACCGGCTATGCCGGTGGGTAGCTTTTTATATCTGGCTGTGTTGTATTTACTTGATATTCATGAATTTTTGTGAAAGGTAAATTGACTTGACCGGTTGAAGCGTTTAAAATTTTTAGTCCTAGTGCCTTCAGGTAACTTGAATGGCTTGCCATTCCGGCACAGTTATGCAGTACCCTTGTTATTTAAAGTCCCCGGTCAGACTGAATGGTCGGGATTCTCTGTAAATTTATTTGTTGGATAAAATCGATGCCAACCATCAATCAATTGATCCGCCAGCCACGTGTGTCTGTCAAAGCTAAAAGCAAGTCACCTGCGCTGGAAGCCTGCCCACAGAAGCGTGGCGTATGCACCCGTGTTTATACAACAACACCTAAGAAACCTAACTCCGCACTGCGTAAAGTCGCAAAGGTAAGACTGACCAACGGTTTTGAAGTCATCTCTTACATCGGCGGTGAAGGCCACAACCTGCAGGAACACAGCGTTGTCCTGCTCCGTGGCGGTCGTGTCAAGGACCTTCCTGGTGTCCGTTATCATATGGTCCGTGGCTCTCTGGATACCCAGGGTGTTAAAGACCGTAAACAGGCACGTTCTAAATACGGTGCTAAGCGCGCTAAAGCAGCTAAGTAATTTGAGCCGGTCGTGTGACCGAGTAAGTGGTGTGCCATGATGGCCGCCGTGAGTCAATTGACTCAACTGAAGCAAGAAAGGAAAACAAATGCCTCGTCGTCGTGAAGTCCCGAAGCGTGAAATTCTTCCAGATCCAAAATTTGGAAATGTTGACGTTGCGAAATTCGTTAACGTCCTGATGCTGTCTGGCAAAAAGTCAGTCGCAGAACGAATCATTTATGGTGCCTTCGATATCATCGCAGACAAGACCGGTAAAGAACCACTGGAAGTGTTTGCGCAGGCTGTCAACAACTGCAAGCCTATCGTCGAAGTCAAATCCCGCCGTGTTGGCGGTGCGAACTACCAGGTTCCAGTAGAAGTCCGTCCTTCCCGTAGAATGGCGCTGTCCATGCGCTGGCTGCGTGAAGCTTCCATGAAACGTAGTGAAAAATCCATGCCGCAGCGTCTGGCAGGTGAACTGCTGGAAGCTGCTGAAGGCCGTGGCGGTGCTATGAGAAAACGCGATGAAGTTCATCGTATGGCAGAAGCCAACAAGGCTTTCTCCCACTTCCGTTTCTAAGGAATGAGAGGGTGGCTGATAATGAATCTCCATTTTCCAGCCACCTGTTGAATTAGCTCGAAGACCGGGTGGCGCATTAAAAATCGATGCCGCTCGGTTTTGTTTATCAAAAGATTAGGATAAATAATGGCTCGCAAGACTCCGATTCAGCGTTACCGTAACATTGGTATTTCCGCGCATATCGACGCAGGTAAGACCACCACCACGGAACGTATTCTTTTTTATACCGGCGTTAACCACAAGCTTGGTGAAGTCCACGATGGTGCAGCAACCATGGACTGGATGGAACAGGAACAGGAACGCGGTATCACCATTACTTCCGCTGCTACCACCTGTTTCTGGTCCGGTATGGGTGGCAATTTTCCTCAGCACCGCATCAACATCATCGATACCCCAGGGCACGTTGACTTCACCATCGAAGTTGAACGTTCCATGCGTGTTCTGGATGGCGC
>CAVJQJ010000033.1:0-21104 GCA_963651715.1 Anaerovoracaceae bacterium | reverse complement strand
CCGCGAAGGTGGCCGTACCGTTGGTGCAGGTGTTGTTTCCAAGATCAACGAATAAGCGTTGACCAAGTAGTTCCATAAATGCTGCGGATGATTTTCATCCGCAGCCCGTTCTTTAGAAAGATTATATGCAAAACCAGAAAATCCGCATCCGCCTCAAGGCATTCGACTACAAGCTGATTGACCTGTCCGCTCAGGAAATCATCGATACCGCAAAACGTACCGGTGCTGTTGTCAAGGGGCCAGTACCTCTGCCAACCAAGATTGAACGTTTCGATGTGCTGCGTTCCCCACACGTCAACAAGACTTCCCGCGACCAGTTTGAAATCAGAACCCATCTGCGTCTGATGGACATCATCGATCCAACTGACAAGACTGTTGATGCACTGATGAAACTCGATCTGCCAGCTGGTGTTGATGTTGAAATCAAACTGCAGTAATCAATCCGCAAGGGTTTCACAATTTAAGTATTGTGCAAACGGCGCATGCAAGTTATAATGCGCCGCTTGAGCGCATTGGATAGTTGTATCCAATGCATGATAACAACAGACCTGCCCAATCGTAGGCAGGAACGGAGATAACAAATGAGCCTAGGCCTTATCGGGCGTAAGGTTGGTATGACACGTATCTTCTCGGAAGAGGGGGCTAGTATCCCTGTAACCGTACTGGACGTGTCCAACAACCGTATTACGCAAGTCAAAACAGCCGAAACAGACGGTTACACCGCTGTTCAGGTTGCCTTCGGCAAACGCCGTCCTTCACGAGTCAATAAAGCCGCTGCTGGTCACTATGCGAAAGCTGGTGTCGAAGCGGGTACGATGCTTCGTGAATTCAGAGTCGAACCTTCTGAAATTTCCGAACTGAAAGCTGGTGACGTCATTCCTGTCACTCTGTTTGAAGTCGGCCAGAAAATCGACGTTCAGGGTGTTTCTATTGGTAAAGGTTACGCCGGTGCCATCAAACGCCACAATTTCAGTTCCAACCGCGCTTCCCACGGTAACTCCCTGTCCCACAACGTACCGGGCTCCATCGGTATGAACCAGGACCCAGGTCGAGTTTTCAAGGGTAAGAAGATGACCGGCCACCTCGGTGATGTCCTGAAAACTGTTCAGAACCTCGAAGTTGTCCGCGTCGATGTTGAACGCAATCTGCTGTTGGTTAAGGGTGCTGTGCCAGGTGCTGAAGAAGCACAGGTCGTCGTCCGTCCTGCAGCTAAAGCCAAAAAGGGGGCATAACAGATGGAATTGAAGCTCCTTAAAGCCAATGCAGAAGCTGCCAAGGTGGAAGCATCTGATAAAGTATTTGGCCGCGACTACAATGAAGCGCTGATCCATCAGCTCATCGTTGCAATCCAGGCAAATGCAAGACAAGCTGACAGCCAGCAGAAAAACCGCGAAACCGTTAAACACAGCACTAAGAAACCTTGGCGCCAGAAGGGCACTGGTCGTGCACGTAGCGGTATGACATCCTCCCCAGTATGGCGTGGAGGTGGTCGCGCATTCCCTAATTCTCCTGACCAGAATTATTCTCATAAGGTCAATAAGAAGATGTACCGTGTGGGTCTGTGCTCTATCCTGTCCCAGCTCGCTCGTGATGACAGACTTTCTGTTGTTGAAGATCTGGCGCTTGATGCGCCAAAGACCAAGGCTCTTGTCCAGAAGCTGAAAGGATTCGGTCTGGATTCTGTGCTGGTCATCACCGACAAGTTCGATGAAAACCTGTATCTGGCATCCCGCAATCTGATCAACGTAGCAGTTGTCGAGCCACATCAGGCAGATCCATATTCTCTCATTTACTACAAAGATGTGCTGATCACCAAAGGCGCACTCGCTAAGATTGAGGAGATGCTGGCATGAACGCTGCTGTGAAATTTAGTGAAGAACGTCTGATGAAGGTTCTGCTTGCGCCAGTCGTATCTGAAAAGGCAACCTACGTCGCTGAAAAGAACGAACAGGTCATCTTCCGTGTCGTGAAAGATGCTACCAAGCCAGAAATCAAGGCAGCTGTTGAACTGCTGTTCAAGGTTGACGTTGAGTTCGTACAGGTTCTGAACCGTCAGGGCAAGGTAAAACGCAACCGCTATGGCCTGGGCCGTAAAAACAGCCAGAAGCTGGCATATGTCTGCCTCAAGCCAGGTCAGGAAATCAACTTTTCTGAGGAGGCTAAATAATGGCTATCGTTAAGACAAAACCAACTTCTCCATCCCGCCGTGGCCTGGTGAAAGTGGTTCATTCTGAGCTCTACAAGGGTCGTCCACTGGCATCTCTGGTAGAAAAGAAGAGCAAGACTGCTGGCCGTAATAACAACGGTCGCATCACTACCCGTCATCTGGGTGGTGGTCATAAACAGCACTACCGTATTGTTGACTTCAAGCGTTACAAGGACGGTATTCCAGCAAAGGTTGAGCGTATCGAATACGACCCAAACCGTACCGCGTTCATCGCCCTGCTGTGTTATGCCGACGGCGAACGCCGCTACATCATCGCTCCTAAAGGTCTGTCCGTAGGCGATCAGGTCATCAATGGTTCTGAAGCTCCTATCAAAGCTGGCAATGCACTGCCTCTGAGAAACATTCCTGTCGGTACCACAATCCACTGTATCGAAATGCTGCCTGGCAAGGGCGCACAGATGGTTCGTACTGCTGGTGCATCTGCAGTCCTGCTGGCACGTGAAGGTTCTTATGCTCAGGTCCGTCTCCGCTCCGGCGAAGTCAGAAGAGTGCTGATTGAATGCCGTGCAACAGTCGGTGAAGTCGGTAACGCAGATCATAATCTGGAAAAACTGGGTAAAGCTGGTGCAAAACGCTGGCGTGGTATCCGTCCTACCGTTCGTGGCGTTGTCATGAACCCTGTTGACCATCCACACGGTGGTGGTGAAGGTAGAACTTCCGGTGGTCGTCATCCAGTAACACCATGGGGTCAGAAGACCAAGGGTCTGAAGACACGCAGCAACAAGCGTACGACCTCGATGATCATTTCTCGTCGGAACAAGAAATAAGGGGTAGCAAATGACTCGTTCATTGAAAAAAGGACCATTCTGCGATGCCCATCTGATCAGCAAGGTTGAAGCTGCACAGGCATCAAAAGATAAACGACCAATCAAAACCTGGTCCCGTCGTTCAACAATTATGCCGGACTTTATCGGGCTGACCATCGCTGTCCACAATGGTAGACAGCATGTGCCTGTATATATTTCCGAAAACATGGTAGGCCATAAACTGGGCGAATTTGCTCTGACCAGAACCTTCAAGGGTCATGCCGCCGATAAAAAAGCTAAGAAATAGGATCAAAGATGCAGACTAAAGCTTCTCTCCGTGGCGTACATTTATCAGCGCAGAAAGGCCGCCTTGTCGCCGATTTAATCCGTGGCAAGAAGGTCGATCAGGCTCTGGATATCCTGACATTTACGCCTAACAAAGGTGCTGCAATCATCAAGAAAGTGCTCGAATCAGCAATCGCTAATGCAGAACACAATGATGGTGCAGATATTGACGAACTGAAAGTATCCTCCATTTATGTGGAAAAGGGTGCTGTCATGAAACGTATGAGCGCCCGCGCGAAAGGCCGTGGCGATCGTATCAACAAACAGACATGTCACATCTATGTGACAGTCGGTAACTAAGGGGGTCACGATGGGACAAAAGATTCACCCAACAGGTTTCCGTCTGGCAGTATCTCGTAGCTGGGCTTCCCGTTGGTATGCTGGTAACAGCAACTTCGCTGGCATGCTCAATGAAGACCTGCAGGCACGTGCCTACCTGAAGAAAAAACTGAAGAATGCATCTGTTGGCCGTGTCGTCATCGAACGTCCAGCCAAGAATGCGCGTTTCACCATTTTCAGCTCCCGTCCAGGTGTTGTTATTGGTAAGAAAGGTGAAGACATCGAAGTCTTGAAAACCGATCTGTCCAAGATCATGGGCGTACCTGTCCATGTCAACATCGAAGAAGTACGTAAGCCTGAAATCCATGCGCAGCTGATTGCTGATTCCATCACCCAGCAGCTGGAAAAACGTATCATGTTCCGCCGTGCGATGCGCCGTGCAATGCAGAATGCGATGCGTCTTGGTGCAGTCGGTATCAAGATTATGTCTTCCGGTCGACTGAATGGCATCGAAATCGCACGTACTGAATGGTATCGTGAAGGCCGTGTGCCACTGCATACCCTGCGTGCTGATATCGATTACGGTTTCTCTGAAGCGCTGACCACTTACGGCATCATCGGTGTCAAGGTCTGGGTTTACAAGGGTGACCGTCTGGCAAATGGTGAAGTTCCAAAACTGGACGCACCAGAAGAAGATAAGAAACGCCGTGGTCCAAGACGTGATGACCGTCCTGGCAGACAGCGTGTAAGAAGATCTGAAGCAGGTGACAACGCGAAGCGTACCCGTACTCGTCGCGCAGAACCAGCCGCAGCACCTTCCCAGGCTGAAAAAGCAGGAGAATAATTATGTTGCAACCATCTCGTAGAAAATATAGAAAAGAGCAGAAGGGCCGTAACACCGGTATTTCTCATGAAAGAGGCACCAAGGTTTCTTTTGGTGACTTCGGTCTGAAAGCTGTTGGCCGTGGCCGCATTACCGCACGCCAGATTGAAGCTGCGCGTCGTGCAATGACACGTCACATCAAGAGAGGTGGCCGTATCTGGATCCGTGTTTTCCCAGACAAGCCAATTTCCTCCAAACCAGCTGAAGTCCGTATGGGTAGCGGTAAGGGTAATCCAGAATACTGGGTAGCCGAAATCCGTCCTGGTAAGGTTCTTTATGAAATGGATGGCGTGGAAGAATCGCTGGCAAGAGAAGCATTCAGACTTGCCGCAGCGAAACTGCCACTGCCAACCACTTTTGTTGTCCGTCAGCTTGGACAGTAATAGGGAGATAACATGAAAGCATCTGAACTGCGCTCTAAAAATGCAGCTGAACTGAAAACAGAGCTGAATGATCTTCTGAAAGCTCAATTTAGTCTGCGTATGCAGCTCGCAACCCAGCAACTGACCAACACTGCTCAGTTGAAGAAAGTGAAAAAGGACATTGCTCGGGTTAAGACTCTTCTGACTGAAAAAGGAGCAGCATAATGAACGATCAGGTTAAAACAGCACTGAAACGCACTCTGGTTGGTAAAGTCGTATCAGATAAGATGGACAAGACCGTTTCCGTTCTGATTGAACGCCACGTCAAACATCCTCTGTATGGCAAAATCGTTCGTCGTTCCAAGAAATATCTGGCACACGACGAAAACAATCAGGCTAAAGTAGGTGATATCGTTGAAATCCAGGAAAGCCGTCCGATTTCCAAGAACAAATCCTGGGTTCTCAGCAAAGTGGTCGAAGTTGCACAGATTATCTGATTTGACTACTTCAAGGCTTGCAATACAGCCTGCTTGATGTAATAATAAGGGACTCCGCACCTTTTCGGTCGGAGTCCTTTTTATCATGTACACCCAATCAATCCATGTTGGATTGGCGGGACCAAGACTGATCATCAGAGAACTGGTGAATTAAGTTGGGAAAGAAAAAATTATGATTCAGACAGAAAGCCGTTTAAAAGTGGCCGATAATACAGGCGCCCGTGAAGTGCTGTGTATTAAGATCCTGGGCGGGTCTCACCGTCGTTACGCTCAGGTCGGCGATGTTATCAAGGTAACAGTTAAAAGTGCTGCCCCACGTGGCAGAGTAAAAAAAGGCGAAATCTACAATGCAGTTGTCGTACGTACCGCAAAGGGTGTACGCCGCGCTGACGGTTCGCTCATCAAGTTCGATGAAGGCGCAGCAGTCCTGCTGAACGCCAAGCTCGAACCAATCGGAACACGTATTTTTGGGCCGGTTACCCGTGAACTGCGTACTGAAAAGTTCATGAAAATCGTTTCACTTGCGCCAGAAGTGCTGTAAGGGGGGTCTAAATGAATAAAATTCGCAAAGGCGATGAAGTGATTGTTCTAGCTGGCAAAGACAAAGGTAAACGTGGCAAAGTTGAACGTGTGCTCGAAGACCGTGTCGTAGTTGCTGGCATCAATGTCGCAAAGAAGACAATCAAGCCAAATCCAATGACTGGCGCAGCTGGTGGTATTGAAGACAAGCTCATGCCTATCCACGTTTCTAACGTTGCCCTGTTCAATGAAAAAACCGGCAAGGCAGACCGCGTCGGCTTTAAAGAAGTGAATGGTAAGAAAGTCCGTGTCTTTAAATCTAATGGTGAAGTTGTCGAGGCTAAATAATTATGGCACGCTTACAAGATTTATATAAAGAGAAGATTGTTGCCGATCTGATGGCAAAATTTTCCTACAAATCTACGATGGAAGTTCCTCGGATTACCAAGATTACCCTGAACATGGGGCTGTCTGAGGCTGTCGCAGATAAAAAAGTTATCGATCATGCAACTGAAGATCTGGCTAAGATTGCAGGTCAGAAACCAGTCGTAACCAAAGCGCGTAAATCCATCGCGGGCTTCAAGATCCGTGAAGGCTATCCTATCGGCTGTATGGTTACCTTGCGTGGTGCCAAGATGTATGAATTTCTTGACCGTCTGGTAACAATCGCACTCCCACGAGTACGAGATTTCCGCGGTGTCAATGGTCGTTCTTTCGATGGTCGTGGCAACTACAACCTCGGTATCAAGGAACAGATTATTTTCCCAGAAATCGAATATGACAAGATTGATGCCCTGCGTGGTCTGAACATCAGCATCACCACCACCGCTAAGACCGACGAAGAGTCTAAGGCACTTCTTTCCGCATTTAAATTCCCGTTTAGGAACTGATAAGCCATGGCAAAGTTGTCATTAATCAACCGCGAACTGAAACGCGCTGCACTCGTAAAGAAATACGCGGCTAAACGCGCAGCGCTCAAAGCTATCATCGACGACCAGAGCAAGTCTGAAGAAGAACGTTACGAAGCTCGTCTGAAACTGCAGTCTCTGCCACGCAACGCCAACCCAACCAGGCAGCGCAACCGTTGCGCACTGACCGGTCGTCCACGTGGTACTTTCCGTAAATTTGGCCTGGGCCGTACCAAACTGCGTGAATTCGCAATGAACGGTGAAATCCCAGGGATCACAAAAGCTAGCTGGTAAGCAGGAGGAATTGTTATGAGTATGAGCGATCCTATCGCAGATATGCTGACTCGCATCCGTAATGCGCAGCAGGTCAAGAAAAATTCTGTAGCGATGCCTTCTTCTAAAGTCAAGGTCGCAATCGCAACAGTACTGAAAGATGAAGGTTACATCGATTCTTTCAATGTAACCGAAGAAGACGGCAAGGCTGAACTGAATGTTGGTCTGAAATACTATGCTGGCCGTCCTGTTATCGAACGTCTGGAACGTGTTTCCCGCCCAGGTCTCCGTATCTACAAAGGCCGTGATGAGCTGCCAAGCGTCATGAACGGTCTCGGCGTTGCAATCATCTCTACCTCTAAGGGTGTTATGACTGACCGTAAGGCCAGAGCAACCGGCGTAGGTGGTGAAGTTATCTGCTATGTTGCCTAAGGAGTGAAGAATGTCTAGAGTTGGAAAAATGCAGATTGCAATTCCTGATGGTACAACAGCAACTATCGATGGAAACCAGGTTACCATCAAAGGCAAACAGGGTAGCCTGACCCGTGTTTTCAGCGATCTGGTAGCTGTCAAGCAGGAAGACAACATCCTGAAAGTTGAAGCCAAGAACGATTCCCGCGAAGCGAATGCGATGTGGGGTACTTCCCGTGCTCTGCTGAACAACATGGTTGTCGGCGCAAGCAACGGCTTTGAAAAACGCCTGACCCTGATCGGTGTCGGTTACCGTGCACAGGCGCAGGGCGACAAGCTGAACTTGTCTCTCGGCTATTCCCATCCAATCGTCCACATCATGCCAGAAGGCATCAAGTGCGAAACCCCATCCCAGGCCGAAATCGTTGTCAAGGGCATGGACAAGCACCTCGTTGGACAGGTGGCAGCTGACATCCGCGCATACCGTAAACCTGAACCTTATAAGGGCAAGGGTGTCCGTTATGCTGATGAAGTTGTCAAGATCAAAGAAACTAAGAAGAAGTAATAGGGGCAATTGATGAACAAGAAACAATCACGTTTGCGCCGTGGACGTCAGACACGACTCAAAATTGCTGTCCTGAAAGCAATCCGTTTGGCTGTACACCGTACCAATCAGCACATCTATGCAAATATCATTGGGCCTGATGCAAGAATTCTGGCTTCTTCTTCAACCCTGCAGGCTGATGTTCGTGAAGAACTGGCTGGCAAGAATGGCGGCAACGTTGCCGCTGCGCAGATTGTTGGCAGAAAAGTCGCTGAAAAGGCTCTGCAGGCTGGAATTACTGAAGTCGCTTTTGATCGCTCCGGTTTTAGATACCACGGTCGTGTAAAAGCATTGGCTGAAGCTGCTCGTGAAGCAGGTCTGAAGTTCTAAGGAAATAATCATGGCAAAAATGCAACAGAAGACACAGGGCGACCGGAACGACGACGGACTGCGCGAAAAGATGATCTCCATCAACCGCGTTACCAAGGTTGTCAAGGGTGGCCGTATTATGGGTTTCGCTGCACTGACCGTTGTTGGTGATGGCGATGGTGGCATCGGTATGGGTAAGGGCAAGGCTAAGGAAGTTCCTGTTGCCGTTCAGAAAGCAATGGAAGAAGCCCGCCGCAATATGTTCAAGGTAACCTTGAAAGACGGTACCCTGCAGCACACCATTATCGGTAAACACGGTGCATCCAAAGTCATGCTGAACCCTGCTAAACAGGGTACCGGTGTGATTGCTGGCGGTGCGATGCGTGCGATTTTCGATGTTATGGGTGTAAGCAACGTTGTTGCTAAATCTTTTGGTTCTAGCAACCCATACAACATGGTCCGTGCAACACTCAACGCACTGGAATCCATGAACACTCCTGCAGATGTCGCTGCAAAACGCGGCAAGACTGTTGAAGAAATTATCGGGTAAGGTGATCGATTATGTCTAACCAGATTACAGTTAAATTAGTCAAAAGCCTTATTGGCACCCAGAAATCTCATCGTGATACCGTTCGCGGTCTGGGCCTGCGTAAGCTGAATTCCGTCTCCACTCTGGAAGACACTCCAGCTGTCCGTGGCATGATCCGCAAAGTCCAGTATCTCGTGCAGATCATTTGATTTATAACAGGATAAATTATGGAATTGAATAATTTAAAACCTGCAGAAGGTTCCAAGAAGGTTGCTCGTCGCGTTGGTCGTGGCATTGGTTCCGGTCTTGGCAAAACCGCTGGCCGTGGCCATAAAGGTCAGAAATCCCGTGCAGGTGGTTTCCACAGAATCGGTTTTGAAGGCGGTCAGATGCCACTGCAGCGTCGTCTGCCAAAACGTGGCTTCAAATCTCTGGCAGTGAAAACCCGTGCTGAAGTACGTCTGTCCGATATCGACAGCCTGGGTATCGATAACATCGATATCCTCGCCCTGAAACAGGCCGGTCTTGTTTCAGAACAGGTGAAGGTTGTCAGAGTCATTCTGGCTGGTGAAATCAGTAAGAGCGTTACCATTAACGGTCTTGTTGTTACCAAAGGCGCAAAAGCCGCTATCGAAGCTAAAGGCGGTAAGGTCGCTTAATCAGAGAAAACAGAGGTGTTCAGTTGGCTACGTCATCCAATCAACAGAAAAACGCAATGGCAGGCTTCCCTTGGAAGCGACTGTTGTTCCTTGTAGGTGCAATGGTGGTGTACCGCCTTGGTGCGCATATTCCAGTACCCGGCATCGATTCTGATCAGCTTTCCCAGCTGTTCAATCAGAATTCAAGCGGTATTCTCGGGATGTTCAATATGTTCTCAGGTGGTGCGCTTTCCCGTTTCACGGTCTTTGCACTGGGTATCATGCCTTACATCTCTGCATCCATCGTGGTGCAGATGCTGGGCATTGTCTCTCCGACAATCGATAACCTGAAAAAAGAAGGTGAAGCTGGCAAGAGAAAGATGACGCAGTATACCCGCTATGGCACTTTGGCCTTGGCGCTTTTCCAGGGGCTCGGGATTGCCGTGGCCCTGGAATCCCAGCCAGGTCTTGTCATAGAACCGGGTTGGGCCTTCCGGTTCACAGCCGTTGTCACCCTGGTCACAGGTACCATGTTCCTGATGTGGCTGGGTGAACAGATGACCGAACACGGTCTCGGTAATGGTATCTCCATGCTGATCTTTGCAGGTATCGCTGCAGGTCTGCCAAATGCCATCACCGGCCTGATTGAACTGGTACGTACTGGCGCCATGACAACTCTGACAGCATTGGTAATCTGTGCAATCGTCGTTGTAGTCACATTCGTCGTTGTCTTCTTTGAAAGTGGACAGCGCAGGATTCTGATCAACTATGCAAAGCGTCAGGTCGGTAACAAGCTTTATGGCGGTCAGAGCAGTTTTCTGCCGCTGAAAGTCAACATGGCTGGTGTTATTCCTCCAATCTTTGCATCGTCCATCATCATGTTCCCGGCAACCATTGCGTCTTGGTTTGCATCTGGATCCGATGATGACAACATGTTCTTCCGTTTCCTGAAAGACCTGTCTGCATCCCTCGCTCCAGGGGAGCCTGTTCATGCAGTACTCTATGCCGCGGCAATCATCTTCTTCTGCTTCTTCTACACTGCACTGGTGTTCAACAGCAAAGAAACCGCGGATAACCTGAAGAAGAGTCAGGCGTTCATTCCTGGTATCCGTCCAGGTGAACAGACTGGCCGTCATGTAGACAGAATCTTGATGAGACTCACCCTCGCAGGGGCGATTTATGTTACACTTATCTGTTTGTTGCCAGAATTTCTGGTCGCCCGTTGGCAGGTGCCGTTCTACTTCGGTGGTACCTCGCTGCTCATTATCGTCGTTGTGACAATGGACTTCATGTCTCAGGTTCAGAACCATGTCATGTCACAGCAGTATGATTCTCTGCTGAGAAAAGCTAACTTCAAGAACGGTAAGAAAGACCGGGATTAATTAAAAGACAAGACTATGGCTAAAGATGACGTTATCCAGATGCAGGGTGAGATTGTTGACAACCTGCCAAACGCGACTTTCCGCGTCAAACTGGAAAATGGACATATGGTACTGGGGCATATTTCTGGAAAAATGCGTATGAACTACATCCGCATCCTTCCAGGTGACAAGGTAACTGTCGAACTGACACCTTACGATCTGAGTCGCGCCCGTATTGTTTTTAGAACAAAATAAAACTGAATTCAACTTATCAGGATGAGGAAGAAATGAAAGTTCAGGCATCAGTAAAGCGGATCTGCCGCAACTGTAAAATCATTAGAAGAAAAGGTATTGTGCGTGTAATCTGCAGCGAAGCACGTCACAAACAGAGACAAGGTTAATCAACGTCAATTTAGGACAAATCGAATGGCACGTATTGCAGGGGTAAACATTCCCAATCAACAGCACATTGTCATCGGCCTTACCGCTATCTATGGTATCGGTCGCCCACGTGCACAGGAAATCTGTGCATCCACTGGTGTGGAACCAACCAAGAAAGTCAAGGATCTGGATGACTCCGAACTTGAAAAACTCCGCGTAGAACTCGACAAGTATGTTGTCGAAGGCGATCTGCGTCGCGAAGTTTCCATGAGCATCAAACGTCTGATGGATTTAGGATGCTATCGCGGTCTGCGTCATCGTCGTGGTCTGCCTGTCAGAGGTCAGCGTACCCGCACTAATGCGCGTACCAGAAAAGGTCCACGCAAGGCAGCTCAATCATTGAAGAAATAAACAAACAATATCTGTTTGAAATAAAAGACGGATCGAGGAAAACATATGGCAAAAGCATCTAATAGTGCAGCAGCTCGCATGCGCAAGAAGGTGAAGAGAAACATTGCAGAAGGTGTTGCACATGTGCATGCTTCTTTCAACAATACAATTATTACCATCAGTGACCGTCAGGGCAATGCTCTGACCTGGGCAACCTCTGGTGGCGCTGGCTTCAAGGGTTCTCGTAAATCCACCCCATTCGCAGCTCAGGTTGCGGCAGAAGCAGCAGGCAAGGTTGCAATGGAATATGGTATTAAGAGTCTTGAAGTGAAGATCAAGGGACCTGGTCCTGGTCGTGAATCTGCTGTTCGTGCACTGAACAGCCTGGGTATCCGTATCACCCAGATTCAGGACATTACACCAATCCCTCACAATGGTTGCCGTCCTCCAAAACGTCGGCGCATCTAATCTGAAATTGTGAAGACCACAGTTATATCGAGAAATGGTATAACTTGCGCCTGTTTTGGGGCGTCAATCAACGAATAAAGGAAATATTGTGGCACGCTACATTGGACCAAAAGCAAAACTTTCACGTCGTGAAGGTACCGATTTATTCCTCAAGAGTGCAAGACGCTCTCTTGATTCTAAATGCAAGCTGGATACCAAACCAGGTCAGCACGGCCTGAAATCCGGCGCGCGCATGTCTGACTACGGCAATCAGCTCCGTGAAAAACAGAAAGTAAAACGTATGTACGGTATCCTGGAACGCCAGTTCCGCCGCTACTTCGCTGAAGCTGAACGTCGTAAAGGCAACACCGGTGACAATCTCATGCAGTTGCTGGAATCCCGTCTGGATACCGTTGCATACCGCATGGGTATCGGTTCCACCCGTGCAGAAAGCCGTCAGATCGTCAGCCATGCATCCCTGCTGGTCAACGGAAAAGTCGTCAACATCCCATCTTATCTGGTCAAACCAGGTGATGTTGTCTCCGTTCGTGAAAAAGCACAGAAACAGACCCGCATCAACGAATCCCTGAATCTGGCAGAACAGCTCGGCTTTGCAGAATGGGTGTCTGTTGATGTCAAGAAAATGGAAGGCACTTTCAAACGCCTGCCAGACAGAAGCGAATTCGCTAACGATGTCAACGAATCCCTGATTATTGAATTGTATTCACGTTGATTTGTGCATTAACCGTACCATCAGCCTTATCGGTGTAACGAGCCGAGAGTATTGAAAAGGACAAAACATGCAGAACTCATTTCTGACCCCACGTATTGTCAAGGTTGAACAGCTTGGCGAAGGACGCACCGTTGTTGAAATGGAACCGTTCGAACGTGGTTATGGTCACACTCTTGGCAACGCGCTTCGCCGCGTTCTGCTTTCTTCTATGACTGGCTATGCGCCAACTGAAGTGACCATCGCTGGTGTTGTGCATGAATACTCCATCCTTGATGGTGTTCAGGAGGATGTTGTTGACCTCCTCCTGAACCTCAAGGGGGTCGTATTCAAACTGCATAACAGAGATTCCCTGACCCTGACCCTGACCAAGACTGGTCCTGGTGTTGTAACCGCTGCAGATATCGACCCATCCCATGACGTCGAAATCATCAACCCAGATCATGTCATTGCCAATCTTGCTGAAAACGGCAAACTGGATATGACCATCAAGGTCGAAAAAGGTCGTGGATATGTACCAGGTAACGTACGTCGTCTGAAAGAAGACACAAACAAAACCATTGGCCGTATCATTCTTGATGCATCATTCTCTCCAGTCCGTCGTGTTTCCTATGCAGTTGAATCTGCGCGTGTGGAACAGCGTACCGATCTGGACAAACTGATTCTCACGATTGAAACCAATGGTGTCATTGCAGCTGAAGAAGCTATCCGTCAGTCTGCAAGTATTCTGATCAAGCAGTTCATGCCTTTCGCAGAACTTGAAAGTACAAATACAGATGGAGCAGATGAACCAGAAGAACCATCCGTCGATCCAATCCTGTTGAGACCTGTCGATGATCTGGAACTGACCGTACGTTCTGCAAACTGCCTGAAAGCAGAAAACATCAATTATATTGGTGACCTGATTCAGCGTACTGAAAACGAACTGCTCAAGACTCCTAATCTGGGTCGTAAGTCACTCAACGAAATCAAGGAAGTTCTGGCTTCCCGTGGTCTGACTTTGGGTATGCACCTCGACAACTGGCCACCAGCCAGTCTGTTGGAAAAATAATTTCAACCTATAACCGGTCCGCAGGAAACTGATAGAAGAACCGGATGCTAAGACAAAGGATTTAAAATGCGTCATAAACATGGCATGAGAAAACTCAACCGTACCACTTCTCACCGTCTGGCAATGTTCCGCAACATGGCGGCATCCCTGCTCCGTCACGAAGCAATCAAGACCACACTGCCAAAGGCTAAAGAACTGCGTCGTGTTGTTGAACCACTGATCACCCTGGGCAAGAAAGATTCCCTGGCAAACAAACGTCTGGCATTCAACCGCCTGCGTGACCGTGAAATGGTTCTGAAGCTCTTCAACGAACTTGGCCCACGCTATGCTACCCGTAACGGTGGTTACCTGCGCATCCTGAAAATGGGTTTCCGCGTTGGTGACAATGCTCCTATGGCTTATGTTGAACTGGTTGACCGTCCTGAAGCACCAGTTGCAGCTGAAGAAGCAAAATAAGATCGTCGCATAGACAATGATGAAAAGACCCGATGTAAATCGGGTTTTTTTTATGTATTGAGAATGGGTGTAATTCGATAGTAGAAAGTCAGTAAATTATTCAATCGATCGGTTGAATTAATAATTCCTGCATATTTGTAACAGATTGAGATTGTGCCAGCCATAGTCATACTACTCATTCTTATAGTATGTCTTATGATGATGGTTTAGAGTGTTGAGATGGCTTGAAAGCGTCTATATGTGTTTTCATAGGATGTTCCTAAACTGGAACCGCCAAAAAGAAAAAAGCTCCGTAAACGGAGCTTTTAATCAATAATCTATGTTTTTTACCGATGGCCTGTGACCTGATGAGGTTTGTAGCGCGCCTCCAGTGCGGCCATCTCATCATCGGTCAGCTTGACGTCAGCGGCTGCAATCGCCTGGTCCAGGTGGTGGGGTTTGGACGCACCGATGATTGGTGCGGTCACGCCTTTATGGAGCAGCCAGGCATAGGCAACCTGAGCGTTGGAGAGTCCTTTTGACTGGGCAACCTCAGACAGTGCATTCACAACTGCAAAATCAGCGTCACGGTAAAAATAACGCATCGCCTGTTCATCGGATTTTGCCCGGGCGGTCGCAGAGTTGTTCTTGGTTGCATCCTTGTCATCCATCTTGCGGTTGCCGGCGAGGAAACCGCGACCCAATGGACTCCATGGAATAAGACCGACACCTTGGTCACGGCAGAGCGGAATCATCTCACGTTCTTCTTCGCGGTAAGCCAGATTGTAATGATTCTGCATTGAGATGAACTGAGACCAGCCATGTTCTTTGGCAATCTGCTGTGCTTTTGCAAACTGCCATGCCCACATGCTGGAAGCACCGATGTAACGGACCTTGCCCATTCTGACCAGATCATTCAAGGCTTCCATTGTTTCCTCGATCGGCGTGTCATAGTCCCAGCGATGAATCTGATACAGGTCGATATAGTCTGTATTCAGACGTTTCAGCGAAGCATCACATGCTGCAAAGATATGTTTACGGGAAAGACCACTGGTGTTGGGCGGAATGCCGCCGGAAGCCAGTGAAGCCGCGTCAGCCCCCATGGAGTCGGACACGTGGAAATAAACCTTCGTCGCAATGATGACCTCATCGCGTTTGGTGTATTCACGCAGGAGCTTACCTGTCAGGATTTCAGAAAGGCCATTAGAATACAGGTTTGCGGTATCAAAGAAATTGATGCCCGCCTCGACAGCTTTCTTGATGAAAGGACGGGACTGGTCTTCATCCAGTACCCAAGGGCGCCATTTGGGGGAGCCGTAAGTCATCATGCCTAAACAGATTCGGGAGACTTTCAGTCCGCTTTTACCTAAATTTGAATAGTCCATAGATGACCCTTTCTCGATGGTTGGTTAACTGTGTTTACGTGAGTTTTTGACAGGTTCCACACCAAGCTGTTTGAGTTTCCGGTAGAGGTGTGTCCTTTCAAGTCCGGTTTTCTCGGCAACCCTTGTCATGCTGCCCCCTTCCTGGACGAGATGGTATTCGAAATAAATGCGTTCAAACATGTCACGTGCTTCCCTGAGTGGGAGGTCGAAAGAAAGCATGGAAGTGTTGACGGTTGGTGTACCACTGACTGGCTGGACAGATGCGGGTACATTGTTGGGCTGCTGAGAGGTGGTGCGTGAATCTGAGATGGGGGTTGCTGCAGTTGCCGTTGCGGTGGAGGCGATGGTTGCCGCCTTGGTCTTTTCCTGTGTACGGGTCAATCCCTGTTTGACTGCCTGAAGCAGTTTCTGGAGAGCAATCGGTTTTTCCAGAAAGTTGATTGCGCCGATACGGGTTGCCTCGACAGCGGTATCAATGGTCGCGTGTCCGGACATCATAATGACAGGCATGGTCAGATAACCGTCGCGCTGCCATTCCTTCAGGAGGGTCACACCATCGGTATCCGGCATCCAGATGTCCAACAGGACCAGATCCGGTGTTTCTGCCGCACGTGCTTTTCTTGCCTGCTGTGCGTTTTCTGCTGTCTGGACAACATGTCCTTCGTCTGAAAGAATTTCCGAGAGCAGTTCCCGGATGCCCATCTCATCGTCAACTACTAGAATATTTGCCATAAACTAAATCTTCAATCGGGTTGTCTTCTCAGCCTTGCAGTGGTTCCTTACCATCCCCTTCATCTACCAGCTGCATGAAAAGGATTGAAACATCAGCACCTCTGGTGTCGGTTCTGTTCTGAACATCAATCCGACCGCCATGCTCCTCAATAATCTTTTTGACCACAACCATACCAAGCCCGGTGCCACGTTCTTTCGTCGTGACATAAGGCTCAAAGATGCGGGTGATGATTTCCTGTGTGAAACCAGGTCCATTATCCATGACAGACAGTCGGACCGCAATGCAGATTTTACCTGATGCGTCCGTGTAATGGACCTTTTCCGTAATAATTTCTATGTTTGGATGCCATTCAGGGCCATCAGATACCTCGCTGCAGGCATCCTGGGCGTTCTGAAGCAGGTTATGGATCACCTGGCGCAGCTGGTTTGCATCGCCCATGATCATTGGCAGATCAGGCATCAGCTTGGCATGGACGATATCCGTCGCCGAATCATTCGAATAAAGATGCGAGATTTCCTCAATCAGCATGTTCAGGTTCAGTTCATGGAGATGGGCAGGTGGTGATTTGGCATAATTGCGGAAATGATCTACCATCTGCTTCATCGCAGTCACCTGGTTCACAATCGTATCCGTACTGCGCTTCAGGATCCCCGCTTCCTTGGTGTCCAGCTTGTCATACAGTTTCATCTGCAACCGTTCTGCGGAAAGCTGGATTGGCGTGAGTGGATTCTTGATCTCATGTGCAAGCCGGCGTGCCACCTCACCCCAGGCAATCGAACGCTGGGCGGAAATCACATCCGTAATATCATCGAACACCACAATATAGTGCTCTTCATCATTCACACGATGGGACGAGCCTCTCGCCAGGAGCGTCAGGTTGGTGTCGTTGTTGTCAGGTGCTGGAATCTCAAACTGCTGTTGCCAGTGTGGGTCTTCCTGTTTGTTGCCCGCGGCATGTTTTGCCGATAGGGCGGTGAAAGCCTGTGAAATCTCTTCAGCAAAATGTTCCAGACCATCAATCTTGGAAATCGCTGTTCCAATATAAGGCTTCAGGTCAAGACGCAGGATACGGGCAACTGGATCGTTGCACCCTGTCAGTCTGAAATCATTGTCGAAGACAACCACACCTGCGGACATATTCGTCAGCACAGACTCCAGATAAGCCTTTGCCGTTTCCAGCTCTGTCCGGTTTTTTTCTGCCTGTGCATGGGCATCCGCAAGCTGAAGCGTCATCGCATTGAACGACTTCGTCAGCGTTCCCAGTTCATCCGTACTCGCGACGATAGGACGGGGTGACAGGTTCCCTTCTGCAACCGCTTTCGTCCCCTGTGCCAGTAGCAGAAGCGGTCTGGCAAGACTTGCGGCAAGCTGGAAAGACGCAGCAGTTGCTCCGAAAATCGCCAGCAGCAGTGTCAGCGACAGCGTCACCACATAAATCTTCAGTAGGCCAGTACGGGAGAGCGAACGGATCTGATACTCACTGTAAGCTTCACGGAGTGCCTCAGCATTCGTCGAGATATTCTTGGGAACCCACTGTACCAGCTGTAGATAAGTCTTGTCGTGCGTGCTGATTGGCACAATCACCCGGATGAAAAGCTTGGCCTCCTCGTTTTCAGGCGTATTCGGATCATTCATCGCCCCCTCAATGGCGGAATAAGGCTGCGATTCCTCAACCTGCGACAGTATCGAATCATCCGGCAGATTCTGCAGGGAAGACGGATGCATTGGCTCAGATGAGGCGATGATGCTCCCTTTCTCATTGATGACAACCGCCTGCAGGCCATCCCCGGAATTCTTGAAGCGTGAAACCAGCAGGGCGGTTTTCTCCTGGGGAGACATTCCCGAAAGCTCGGTTGAGAGATGTGTTGCCTTGACCGTCAGGCTTTCACGGGATGCATCCAGCACAGACTGTGCCAGCTTCACCCCGGAATCCAGAGCCGTCTCGACGCGCACATCGAACCAGGATTCAATTGAGCGCGATACGAACTGGACAGACACCACATAAATCACCGCCCCAGGCAGAATGCCCATCAGGGCGAAAAGCAGGACAAGTTTGGTTGTCAGTTTCGAACCGAATTTTCCACGCTTGTACCGGTTGTAGAGCCTGACCAGCATCAGCGAAATCAGGACGAGCAGGGCGGTTGCAACCAGGATATTGATACCGACCAGCAGTGAATAGTTCTTTTCGAAGAAAGCAGTATTCTCCGAGGCGGATGCCAGCAGGAAGAGCAGAATGCTCATGACGGCACCACCAACAATCCAGAGATATCTAAGCGTTCGGGTCACGGTCGGTTCTGGCTGTTATAAGTCAGGGCGTGTATGAAAAATGGCGCCAGTCCGAAGTCATCCCCCAATCACGGCTGTTCAGGGCATTCATCTGGAAAGGCTTCGACAACTGAGAGACATCCAGTCCAATACGGACTGCGACATCATAGGTATCATCATCACTCAGCTCAGAGACATAGGCAAACGCCCAGCTGGGCTGATAGCGGATTGCTGAGAGGGCGCTGTCAAGCGAGCGGTACGAACGCTGGAGAGAGCCGGGAATATAGACACTGTACTGCCTGGTTAGCACGTTGTAGGAAAGTCTCGCCGTTCTCGTCTTCGATAATGCCGTCATATCAAAGAACATCAGCTGATGGGTACTGAGTTCCAGCTCAGTCTTGAAATAAAGCGGAACGCCCCGACGCAGGGTATCGGTCAGGTCACTGCCCAGCGAAATCGACAGTGTTGTTGTCAGCCTGTAATAGTTGCCAGACAGGTTGATTTTCGCTGAATTGATATAAAAGCCTCCATCCGCAAAAGATGCGGACGGAAACACCGCCATCACAGCAAAAGCCATCGCGGCAAAGAATTTCAGGAGTCTGTGTAACACGATAGATATCCGCACTGTTGACAAACAGCGTCTTCTTAAAGTTTTCTGAATAAAGCATAGAATAGACCATCATGGTCATTCAATCCATCAGAACTTGGCAGTAGTTGCCCTAATACATCAAGTCTTTCCGCATCTGACCGTAAAGCAAAAAAATCAGCCTGTTCTCTCGATTCTTCTGCCCAAAGAGAGCACGTAGCCATTAAAAGCAGTCCCCCCTTCTTCAGCTTTGGCCACAGATTGTCGAGGATTCTGGCAGACAGGGTGGACAGCTCTGCGGCATCATCTGGCCGCCGCAGCCAACGGATATCAGGATGACGGCGGATGATGCCGGAGCCCGAGCAGGGCACATCCGCCAGGATGCGGTCATAAAGTTCCCCATCCCACCAGTCAGACTGCGTCGCGTCACCATGCTTCACCTCGGCCGACAGGTTCAGGCGGGCCAGGTTCTCATGAATCATCCCCAGACGTTTTTTCTCGGCATCCAATGTGGTGAGATGGATGTCGGCCAGCTCCAGCATATGGGCAGACTTCCCGCCTGGTGCGGCGCACGCATCCAGTACATGCATACCATCTTCCAATGCCAGCAGAGGCGCGGCCATCTGGGCGGCATAATCCTGAACAGAGACAACTCCCCCGATGAATCCCGGGATTTTCCCGACAGGCATTGCCTGCTGCAGCCGGACCGCATAAGGACCAATCACATCAGCCGCAATCCCCGACTGTTCCAGAAGGGACAGATAGTCCTGTGCAGACATCTTTCGGGTATTTACCCGAAGCGTCATCGGCGGGGCCGAATTTCCGACAGAAAGAATCTGTTGCCAGCCATCGGGATACTGCCCTTTCGTTTTGGCAATCCACCAGCCTGGATAATTCCAGCGGGCAGACGCGTTCTCATGGATCAGCCGTTGCCAGTCATCCTGTTCCCGTAGGAAACGCCGCAGGACAGCATTCACAAACCCCTTTGCTTTCGAGGTGCCCCGCATCAGCATCGCGGCTTCAACTGCCTGGTTGACCGTTGTGAAAGGTTCATATCGCCGAGGTATGCCCTCATCCTGGACAAGCAGGGCAAACGCACATGCCAGCAGATGGTGCAGCATGTCAGGTTCAGGAGGACGTTGGGTCAGCTGATCGATCAGGAAGCGGGCAGTCCCCAGTTTGCGCATCGTATGGTAGGCGATATCCTGGATGGCACCGCGGGCAGGTGCATCGGCATTCAGTGCATTGCACGTCTGCTGCAGCGCATCAGGCAGTGAGCGTCCCGCATCAACCTGCCTGACAGCATCAGCCGCCCCTGCGAGACGGAATGCAAGCGAATCCATGCGGGGTGCCTGAGCAGAAAAAAGAGAAAAGCGTTTTTTAGCCATCAAAGCCCCCGGGAAAGAAAACAACAGGTCAGATGTCAGGAATCACTTGCTTGGTGTCTTGTAAGAACCGTCCTGGACCATCTCAGCAGCACGGAAGACCGCACGTGCCTTGTTCTCGGTTTCCTGACGTTCAGATTCAGGCACAGAATCTGCGACAATCCCGGCGCCTGCGCCAACATACAGCATATCCTTGTAAATCAGACCAGTGCGGATCGCGATTGCTAGATCCATCTCGCCGCTGAAAGAAAGATAACCGCAGGCACCGCCATAGATGCCACGTTTCACCGGTTCAAACTCATCGATGATTTCCATCGCACGCACCTTCGGTGCACCAGACAGGGTGCCAGCAGGGAAAGTCGCCTTCAGCACATCCAGGTTCGTCATCCCCTCTTTCAGATACCCCTCGACATGCGAGACGATAT
>CAVJQJ010000032.1:0-12574 GCA_963651715.1 Anaerovoracaceae bacterium | reverse complement strand
CGGTCAGCCTGGGCCTTGGCATCCGCACGTTCGCGTTCAGCCTTCGTCTTCGCTGCCACACGTTCTTTCTCTGCACTGCGGTCAACAGGTGCTGCTTCTCGGGTAGGTTCTGGAGCAGGTGCCGCCTGAACAGGTTCCGGTGTCGCAACCGGAGCGCCCTGTGGTGCATTGGCATCTGATGCTGCATTCGGGTCAGCAGGCGCACTTGCTTCTGCTGGTGCAGGTGCCGGCTGAGGTTCTGGTGTTTCCGATGATGGCGCCTTGGTATTGACGTCGACAATCAGGTTGGGATTGGTTTTCTGTGGTGTTGATTCAAACACCATTGGCAAGATGACCAGCGCCAGGATGACAAGAATCACTGAACCGATCAGGCGACGGCGTGCCCGTCTTTTTTCTGGAAGCTGTGGATCAACCTGTTCCGGCTCAGCCATACTGGTTCGTTTACCGACTCTTTCTGGCACAGACGAGCTGCCTCGTCCAACAGACTGGTTTTTATTCTGCGCCCCTTTGTTACGGCGGAAATAAGAAAAAAGGTTCATGCAATCAGTATTGGCTGTAAGGATGCAGTCGTGTTCAGGCGTGTGTGATGCCTGTAACAACCCAGAATGATCCGAATGCGATTATTCTATCATTTTTCAAGGCGTTTTTCTGTGCGCTCAGCAGAGCATCATCAGCTTTTTCAAAAACAGATATCCAGTTGTCAGGCACGCCTGCCGCCAGCAGTTTCTGCCGCAGAATCCCAGCCTCCTCCGCCCGAGGCAATGGCAGGCTGGAGACATACCATGCATCAATCTGGTCCTTCAGCACCGCAATCACCCCATCGATGTCCTTGTCAGCCATGGCACCATAAACCGCCAGCGTCCTGCCCGTGCAGGGCAGCGCTTTCAGGTTTTCCGCCAGCACTCCGGCAGCATGCGGATTATGGGACACATCGATGATGGTCAACGGATCCTGCTGGATGGTCTCGAAACGCCCCGGTAGACGGACGTTTTTCAGTGCCTCACCGATTGACTCGATATAGACCGGCAACCGCCCCTGCAGTTCATGGACCACCGTCAGCACCGTTGCCGCATTCACAATCTGACGGTCGCCATAAAGCGCGGGCAACGGCAGTTCCCAGAGTGCGGTTCCGTCAGGTCCTCGATAATGCCAGGTATCACCGTCCTTTTCACCCGCATAATCCTTGCCATAGCATTTCAGGTCTGCCCCGATGGCAGCTGCGTGGTCAAGCAGTGACTTGGGAGGATTGATTTCCCCATAAATGGCTGTCCGTCCCTTGCGGTAAACACCCGCTTTCTCAAAACCGATTTTTTCCTTGGTGTCACCAAGGAATGCCACATGGTCGATATCCACATTGGTGACGACCGCCACATCGGCATCCAGCAGATTCACGGCATCCAACCTGCCCCCCAGACCGACTTCAAGCACCACGACATCAAGACCGGCATCAGCGAAGAGTTTCATCGCAACCAGTGTCGTGAACTCGAAGAACGTCAATGGAACATCATCCCGGACTGCCTCAACCGCCTCGAATGCGCGGACAAGCGTCTCATCATCCACCATCCGGCCATTGATGCGGATACGCTCATTGAAATAATGGATATGGGGCGACGTATACTGCCCGACCTGATAACCCGCTGTCATCCAGATGGTCTCCAGCATCGCACAGGTGGACCCTTTGCCATTTGTCCCGCCCACAATCACAATCGGGCAGCTGAAAACCAGATTCAGACGGCCTTTCACCTGTCGGATGCGGTCAAGTCCCAATGCAATATTCTCTGGATGCATCGCCTCGACACGCTCCACCCATTCAGCAAGGGTACGTTCAGGCTTATTGGCAGTCTGCTGTTCAGTTGTCATTTCCGTGACCTCGGGTCGGTTACCGGTGAATCAAAAAAGAAACGCCCGTTCTTTCCGAGCAGGCGTTCATCATCAATAAAAAGAAAATCCTGTCAGGATGCCTTGACCTGTCCTGAGAGCATTGACAGCAGGTCATAGAGTTCCGTCTTCATTTCACGGCGGTCAACAATACGGTCAACCGCACCTTTTTCAAGCAGGAACTCGGAACGCTGGAAGCCCTTAGGCAGTTTTTCGCGAACAGTCTGCTCGATGACACGGGGACCGGCAAAACCGACTAGCGCCTTGGGTTCCGCCAGCACAACATCGCCCATGAAAGCGAAGGAAGCAGAAACACCACCCATGGTTGGATCAGTCAGCACAGTGATGAAAGGCAGACCGGCCGCGGACAGATTGGTCAGGCTCATATTGGTCTTCGCCATCTGCATCAGGGAAAGCAGGCCTTCCTGCATACGGGCACCACCCGATGCGGTGATACAGATGAAAGGTACCTTGCGGTCAATCGCAGTCCGGACACCACGGACAAAACGTTCGCCAACAACAGACCCCATGGAACCGCCCATGAATTCAAATTCGAAACAGGCTACGACAACAGGCAGGTCATGGATGGTACCGCCCTGGACAATCAGTGCATCGGTTTCACCGGTTGCCTTTTCTGCAGCCTGCAGACGGTCTGGATAACGCTTGCTGTCCTTGAAATTGAGTGAATCGACAGAACCAACGGTGTGACCGATTTCATAGCGTCCTTCAATGTCCAGCAGCAGGTTCAGCCGTTCACGGGCACGGATACGCATATGATGGCTGCACTGTGGGCAGACCCGGACATTGGAATCCAGATCGGTGCGGTACAGCACGGCATCGCATGATGGACATTTCACCCAGAGACCGGCAGGCACACGATGCTGGTTTGCCTGATTCTTGATGCTTGGGGGTGCTGTATTGTCGAGCCAACTACTCATATTTTCTCCTGATACGACAGTCTGCGATGACCATCACCGCTGTCTGTCAGCATTCCTTGGGAATACAAAAAGCCGTCAAAGGTGTAATGATACCCCATGACGGCTGATAGCGTGCTAAATATCTGACTGATTTCAACCCAATGCCTGACGGATTGGTTTCAGGAAAGCCTTGACGGCATCTTCTGCATGGTCATAACCAGCCTCTTCAATGGACTGGATGATCCGGCTGCCGATGATGACAGCATCGGCTGTCTGTCCCAGTGTCCGGGCAGTCTCAGCATCACGGATACCAAAACCGACGGCAACAGGCAGTGAAATGATGCTCTTGATTTTCCCGATACGTGATTTGACTTCCGCGACATCGAGGTTGGCGGAACCGGTAACCCCTTTAAGCGATACATAATAGATGTAACCGCCACCGACCTGACCGACCTGTCTGATACGGTCATCCACAGAGGTTGGTGCCAGCATGAAAATCATCTGCATGCCTTTGGCTTTCAGCATGGCGGAAAATTCATCTGCCTCTTCGAGCGAGTAGTCCACAACGAGCACCGCATCCACACCAACCGCTGCCGCAGTATCGACGAATGCCTGACGCCCCATGTTCTCAATCGGATTGGCATAGCCCATCAGGACAATCGGGGTATCCTGATTGGTCTGCCGGAATGCGGCAACCTGATCCAGCACCTGCTGCATAGTCATCCCGTTAGCCAGTGCGATTTCAGAAGAACGCTGGATGACGGGACCATCTGCCATTGGATCGGAAAACGGCATCCCGAGTTCAATGATATCTGCACCACCTTCAACCAATGCGTGCAGCAATGGTACTGTCTGGTCAATAGTCGGATAACCAGCCGTGATGAAAGGCACAAGCCCTTTTTTACCCTGTGCCTTGAGTGCTTCCAGTTTCTGTTCAATACGTGACATATTCTGTTCCTATCTCATCTGTTCTGTTCAATACGTGACATTCAAAACGGAAAAGTCACATCACCATTCAATACCGGCCCGTTTGGCAACCGTATGCATGTCCTTGTCACCTCGACCGGACAGGTTGACCAGGACCACCTTGTCCTTTGGCAGATCCGGTGCCATCTTGATGGCCTGCGCCAGCGCATGGCTGGATTCAAGTGCCGGGATAATGCCTTCGACACGGCAGAGAGTATGGAATGCATTGAGCGCTTCTTCATCGTTGATACCGACATATTCGACACGACCGATATCGCGCAGATATGCATGTTCAGGACCGATGCCAGGATAGTCGAGCCCGGCGGAAACAGAATGGGTATCGATGATCTGGCCATCAGCATCCTGCAGAAGATAGGTACGGTTTCCGTGCAGCACCCCAACAACACCGGCTGAGAGGGAAGCCGCATGTTTACCGGTCTCAATCCCTTCACCGGCAGCCTCGACACCGATCAGTTTCACATCTTTCTGACCGATATATGGGTAGAAGATACCGATGGCGTTGGAACCGCCACCGCAGGCTGCGGTGACATAATCAGGCTGACGGCCAATCATTTCCGGCATCTGTTCAAGACATTCCTCACCAATGACCGACTGGAAATCACGGACCATACGAGGATAAGGCTCAGGGCCTGCCGCCGTACCGATGATGTAGAAGGTATCCTCAACATGGGAAACCCAGTCACGCATCGCATCATTCAGCGCATCCTTGAGCGTGTTGGAACCTGAGGTAACGGAAATGACTTCAGCGCCAAGGAGCTTCATGCGGTAGACATTCTGCGCCTGACGGGCGACATCCTCACTGCCCATGAAAACATGGCATTCCAGACCATAACGTGCCGTGATGGTTGCTGTCGCCACACCGTGCTGACCGGCACCAGTTTCTGCGATGATGCGTTTCTTGCCCATACGTTTCGCCAACAGTGCCTGACCGACAACATTGTTGATCTTATGTGCACCGGTATGGTTCAGGTCTTCGCGTTTCAGATAGATCTGCGCGCCACCCAGCTGTTTGGACAGACGTTCTGCATGATAGATTGGAGATGGACGGCCGGCATAGTGCTTCAGTTCATAACGGAACTCAGCCAGGAAATCTGGATCATTACGGTAATGGTCATATGCCCTCTTGAGGTCATCCAATGCGTGGATAAGGGTTTCTGCAACGAACAGACCACCGTAACGGCCGAAATGACCGTGCTCGTCAGGCATGTTATAACCTTCGACTCGATAAAAAGGGCGTGTATCTTTAGCTTCCATGAAATTCTCTTTGGTATGGCAGACAGGACTGCTGTCTGCCGTGATGTTTTCTTGACGGGAAATCAGCCTTGACCATCCGCATCGCCCTTTCGGACAGCGGCAATAAACGTGCTGATTTTTCCAAAATCCTTGATGCCCTTGGCTGATTCGACACCACTGCTGACGTCAACAGCCAATGGGCGCAGTTTCTCAACTGCGCCAGCTACATTGTGTGCGTTCAACCCACCACTCAAAACGACCCGATGAGCGATATCTTCTGATACGATTTCCCAATTGAATACTTTCCCTGCGCCACCATAAGCCTCAGACCAGACATCCAGCAGAAGCCCCCTGAACAAAGGACTGGCGTTCCGGTAGATATCTTTGTATTTTAACAAATCCGATGCTGTTGTATCAGGTTTGACGCGAAATGCCCGGATAAAAGGCAGATTTGAGGCAACAGCCGCAGCATGGCATTGTTCCGGTGTCTCATCGCCATGGAACTGGAGAAGTGACAGATTGGCCCGCTTTGCAGTATCAGCAACAGCTTCCGGTGACGCATTCACAAACAGCCCGACGGCTGTCGTGAAAGGCGGCAGCAATGCGGTCAATTCAGCCGCCCGCTCAGCAGTCACTGCCCGTGGGCTTTTCGGATAAAAGACAAAACCCAGTGCATCTGCACCGGCATCGACAGCTGACTGCACATCCACCTCGCGGGTCAGCCCACAGATCTTGATTCGCGTTCTTCTAGTCATCATTCAGGGAAAAACATCCTCACGCTGGGGAAGCCCCCACTTCGGATCATAGAAAATCTTGGAAAGATACAGCCCATCCGGCATAAACGTCGGCGCCGCCTTGGAACGGTCTTTGCCCGCCAGCAGTTCCGCCATCCATTCAGGCGGATGATTCCCCTTGCCCACATAAACCAATGAACCCACGATATTGCGGATCATATGATGCAGGAAAGCATTCGCCTCAAACGTAAACACAATCAGATTGCCCTCACGTTCAATCTGGATATCGCATATCGTCTTCCATGGGGTAATGGACTGGCACTCCGCCGCACGGAAAGCCGAGAAGTCATGCGCGCCCAGCAGATAGGCCGCGCCCTGACGCATCAACTCAAGATCCAATGGACGGAACACCCAACCCGCACGGTTTTTCCATAAAGGCGACCGGACGGTGCTGTTGTACAGCAGGTAACGGTAACGGCGTCGTACCGCACTGGAACGGGCATGGAAACCATCCTTTCCTCCGGGCACATCACAGGCCCAACGCACAGCGATGGAAGGTGGCAGCCAGGCATTGACGCCCCGTACCCAGGATATCGGCTTGCGGTCGATTTCCGTATCCAGATGCACCACCTGCTCAGTTGCATGGACACCGGCATCTGTCCGTCCCGCACAGGTTGTCGCAATCTTCGTCTGGGTGAATTTGAGAATGGCGGCTTCCAGGGCATCCTGCACTGTCATGCCGTCAGGCTGTTTCTGCCATCCTCGCCACGATGTGCCGTCATACTCAATACCCAATGCAATCCGTTTCATAGCCAATCTTGATTCATTTCCATTCAATGGGGTGATTATACTGTGTCAAAACGACATGAAGCATCAGATCTCCAATGCATAGACGTAGTCGTCCATGATGAACCCGCCACCGATGTCATTGTCTTCTTCACGGACAATCTTGAACCCGAATTTTTCATAGACATGGGTCGTCGGATTGCCCCGATTGACATTGAGCTCGATCCCCTTCAATCCCATATCCTTGGCGGCATTGACCAGGAACGCAAGCATATGACGGCCATAACCTTTGCCACGCTGGTCCTTATAGAGATAGAACTTGCTCAGGTAGAGCATCTCACCACGCGGGTAATAGGCAAAAAAGCCGAGAATGGATTCCCCCTCTTTCACAAACCAGTATCGGTAGCCATCCTTCAGCTGATGTCGGATAGCAGGTACACGCTGGAACATCTCGATCATGTAGTCGTTCATCGCGGGACCGATGATGCCATCGTAATAATCCTTGACGATTTCAACAGCAACCGCAGACAGTTTCTCGATATTGGCGTCATCGCCCGGTTCGATTTTCTGGTATTCCATGGGGATTTCGGGTTTGATGGATAAGAAAAAAACCCTGCTGGCTGTACCGACAGGGGCTTGAAAAGTTCAGGACGATCAGCCTTCAAGAATGATGCGGAGCATACGGCGCAGCGGTTCTGCGGCCCCCCACAGCAATTGGTCACCGACCGTGAAAGCGGAGAGGTAATCGTTACCCATACCCAGCTTGCGCAGACGCCCAACAGGGATAGACAGGGTACCCGCTACAACAGCCGGGGTCAGTTCACGGACAGAATCCTCACGGTTGTTTGGAATGACCTTGGACCATGGGTTGTGCTGTTCGAGAATATCGTTGATTTCGTCGAGTGGCACATCTTTCTTCAGCTTGATGGTGAGTGCCTGGGAATGGCAGCGCATTGCGCCGACACGGACACAGAGACCATCGACCATGATGTGGTTGACATCGTTTCTGCCCAGGATCTTGTTGGTTTCAGCGCCACCCTTCCATTCTTCGCGCGACATTCCGTTACCCAGATCGGTGTCGATCCATGGAATGAGGTTACCGGCAAGTGGCACACCGAACTGCTTGGTTTCTTCCGCTGTCATGGAACGCTGGCGGGCAGAGACCTGACGGTCGATATCCAGAATCGCAGAAGCCGGGTTATCCAGATCAACCTTGACTGCACTGTTCAGCAGGCCGAACTGGGTCAGCAGTTCACGCATATGCTGGGCACCACCGCCAGAAGCCGCCTGATAGGTCATGGAAGTCATCCATTCAACCAGATCCTGCTGGAAGAGACCGCCGAGCCCCATAAGCATACAGGACACGGTGCAGTTACCGCCGATAAAGTTCTTGATGCCGCTGGACAGACCGTTCTTGATCACATCGCTGTTGACTGGATCCAGAACGATAAGCGCATCATCTTCCATACGGAGCTTGGAAGCTGCATCAATCCAGTAGCCGTTCCAACCTGCCGCACGCAGTCTAGGAAAAACTTCCAGCGTGTAATCGCCACCCTGACAGGAGATGAGGATGTCGCATTTCTTGAGTTCATCCACGCTGTAAGCGTCTTTCAGCACCTTTTCATTTTTCGCCATGGCAGGTGCAGCACCGCCAGCATTGGATGTGGAGAAAAAGACCGGCTCGAATAAATCGAAGTCTTTCTCTTCCTGCATGCGCTGCATGAGCACGGAACCCACCATGCCACGCCAGCCAATCAATCCGACTAATTTCATCTCAATCCCCTGTTCGAGTTTCTGTATGGTTTTTCTGTCAGGTGATTACAGTGCAGCAACGACTGCATCACCCATTTCCTTGGTACCGACACGCTGGCAGCCAGCTTCGAAGATATCACCGGTACGCAGACCACTGGCCAGAACCTTCTTGATGGCATTTTCAATGCGGTCTGCCTGTTCATTCATGTTGAAGGAATAGCGGAGCATCATGGCTGCGGACAGGATCTGTGCCAGTGGGTTGGCGATACCTTTACCCGCGATGTCAGGTGCGGAACCGTGGGATGGTTCATAGAGCCCCTTGCCGTTTTCATCCATGGAAGCAGAGGCCAGCATACCGATGGAACCGGTCAGCATCGCAGCAGCGTCAGACAGGATATCGCCGAAGATATTACCGGTCAGGACAACATCGAGTTCTTTGGGTGCACGGACCAGCTGCATTGCGGCATTGTCGACATACATATGGTCAAGTTTGACTTCTGGATATTCTTTTGCAACATCGATGACGGTTTCACGCCACAGCTGGGAAGTTTCCAGCACGTTTGCCTTGTCCACAGAGGTCAGTTTCTTGCCACGTTTCATTGCAGTCTGGAAACCGACATGAGCGATACGGCGGATTTCTGGTTCAGAGTAACGCATGGTGTCGAAACCTTCGACAGCACCTTTGAATGCGCCGTCTGGTGCAGCACGGCGGCCACGTGGCTGACCGAAATAGATATCGCCGGTCAGTTCACGGACAATCAGCAGATCCAGACCGGAAACGATTTCAGGCTTCAGGGAAGAAGCACCAGCCAGTTCTGGATACAGGATGGCTGGACGCAGGTTTGCAAAGAGTTTCAGGTTCTTGCGCAGACCCAGAATCGCCTGTTCTGGGCGCAGGGCACGTTCCAGGGTATCATATTTGAAATCACCGACAGCACCGAACAGGACCGCATCGGATTCCTGTGCCAGTTTCAGGGTGCTTTCAGGCAGTGGATGACCGTGGTTTGCATAGCCAACGCCACCAACGTCTGCCCATTCCATTTCAAAGTTTTCACCCAGTGCGTTCAGGACACGCACTGCTTCGTTCATGATTTCTGGACCAATGCCGTCACCCGGCAGAATTGCAATTTTCATGTTTTCCCTCTCCTAGGCATATCCATCCACGCGGATATACCCTGTTTCTCAGTTTTAGATGGTGTTCGTCAACCAAGGCTGGTCGGCGATATGCTGTTTTTCAAATGCTGTGATCTTTTCAGCCTTGCGCAGCGTCAGACCAATGTCGTCCAGACCATTGATCAGGCAGTACTGGCAGAACGGATCGACATCGAAAGGAATCTTGATGCCTGCTTCCTCATTCAGGATCAGACGATTTTCCAGATCGATGGTCAGGCTGAAACCTGGATTTGCATCCACAGTCTTGAACAGGGAATCAATCTGTTCTTCGCTCAGCTTGATCAGCAGCAGACCGTTCTTGAAAGAGTTGTTGAAAAAGATATCAGCAAAAGTCGGTGCAATGATGGCGCGGAAACCATACTGCTGAAGTGCCCATGGTGCATGTTCACGGGAAGAGCCACAGCCGAAGTTTTCACGGGCGATCAGGATCGTCGCGCCTTTGTAGCGTTCCTGGTTCAGGACGAATTCAGGATTCAGTGGGCGGTTGGAACAGACCATGCCTGGTTCGCCATGGTCAAGATAACGCCATTCGTCAAACAGGTTCTGTCCGAAGCCTGTGCGTTTGATTGATTTCAGGAACTGCTTAGGAATGATGGCATCGGTATCGACGTTCACGCGGTCCATCGGTGCGACCAATCCTTTATGTACGGTAAATTTTTCCATGCTTCACCTAATCGATTATCTCTTTCATCGGATCATCTTGCGACATTGACAATCGCAGTCGTTTCCCGGCTGGGCTCCTTGTCTTTGCCCAGAAAGGTATTGCAGACAAAAATGAATGACACTGCTGCCAGCATATAAGTGATGATCTTGATGAAATTCATGTCTCGCTCCCTCAGTGGTGCGATCACAGTTTACGGACGTCAACAAAATGACCGGCAATACCCGCAGCTGCCGCCATGGCAGGAGAAACCAGATGGGTACGGCTGTTCTGTCCCTGTCTGCCTTCAAAGTTGCGGTTGGAGGTCGATGCGCAGCGTTCTCCCGGTGCCAGACGGTCATCATTCATCGCCAGACACATGGAGCAGCCTGCTTCACGCCATTCAAAGCCTGCTTCAATGAAAATCTTGTCGAGGCCTTCCTGTTCAGCCTGTTCTTTCACGAGACCGGAACCCGGAACAACCAGCGCCTGCTTGACGTTTGGCGCACGTTTCTTGCCTTTCACAACGGCTGCCGCAGCACGCATATCCTCGATACGGCCATTGGTGCAGGAACCGATGAAGACCTTGTCAATCGCGATTTCTTCCATTGGAGTACCCGCTTCAAGACCGATGTACTTCAGTGCACGGACCATGGCATCACGGCAGACTGGATCTTTTTCATCGGCTGGATCTGGCACCTTGTCTTCAATGGAAACAACCATTTCTGGAGAAGTTCCCCAGGTGACCTGTGGCTTGATATCCGCAGCATCGAGCTCAACGGTGACATCGAAAGAGGCATCTGGATCAGAGTGCAAGGTATTCCAGTAGGCAACCGCTTTTTCCCACTGATCGCCTTTAGGGGCATATGGACGGCCCTTGACGTAATCAATGGTGGTCTGGTCAACTGCGACAAGACCGGCACGTGCACCGGCTTCAATCGCCATGTTGCAGAGAGTCATACGGCCTTCCATGGAGAGAGAGCGGATGGCAGAACCGGTAAATTCCATCGCACAGCCTGTACCACCTGCCGTACCGATCTTACCGATGACAGCCAGCGCGATATCTTTCGCGGAAACACCGTTCTGCAGGGCTCCTTCAATCTTGACCTGCATATTCTTCATCTTGCGCTGAAGCAATGTCTGGGTTGCCAGGACATGTTCAACCTCAGAAGTACCAATACCATGCGCCAGTGCGCCGAACGCACCGTGGGTCGCCGTATGGGAGTCACCACAGACAACCGTCATACCAGGCAGGGTTGCGCCCTGTTCAGGTCCGATAACATGGACGATACCCTGACGTTTGTCATGCATATTGAAATAGGTCAGGCAGAATTCTTTTGCATTCGCATCCAGTGTTTCAATCTGCAGTCGGGATACGGAATCCTTGATTGGGCCATTGCGGTCCTGAGTGGAAACATTATGGTCAGCAACCAGCAGGTTGGCGGAATTACGCCATGGTTTGCGTCCCGCCATACGCAGGCCTTCAAATGCCTGTGGGCTGGTGACTTCATGCAGGAGCTGTCTGTCGATGTAAAGGACGGTAGTACCGTCTTTTTCTGTGTCCACCACGTGGGCGTCCCAGAGTTTGTCGTAAAGGGTCTTCGCCATGATGTCTTTTTATCGGGTTATAAATTGTTGTTTATTGGATAACTTATCATTATGCCACAGTTACCCTGCATCCTGACAGGATGCGGAATCATGAGGGTGATTTTCAACGGGATTGGGTTTTATCCCAACGGAACGCCAGCCAGGCGGCTGCAAATCCGACCAGCGCAGTAGATGCAGCGACCCAGTAAATGGCTTCATGAGGCAGTGATGCCCAGACGAAAGAAAGCAGGAAAGCCCCCAAAGTCCCGCCAATCCCCCAGGAGGCACTGATATAAATGGCCTGACCTCTTGCCTGCAGAGGACCGGTAAACCATTTCTGCACCATGTAGATGGAAGCGACATGATGGGCGCCGAATGTTGCCGCATGCAGGATCTGGGCAACCGCAAGGATCAGGAATGCGAATGCACCGAAACCAATCATCATGAAGCGCACCACCGCAATGAGCAGACTTGCCAGCAACAGCCATTTGACACCGACACGCCTCATGATAGGACCATGGAAAATGAAGAAAATGATTTCAGCTGCGGCCCCGGCAGACCACATCAGCCCGATGGTCAGACTGCTGTAGCCCAGCCCGGCCAGATACAGGGAATAGAATGAATAGAGAGAGGCATACGCCATCTGCATGAAAAATGCAGAACACATGAATGCAACAACCTCTTTCCGGAACAGCACATGCCAGATGGAAACCCGTTCTTTGACAGGTTCATCGTGTGGCGTCTGATAGAGACGCAATGCAATGATCAGGGTAATCCCGAGAATCAAGGCACTCAGCCAAGGCATCAGACCGATTCCCATCTGCTCAAACAGATAGCCTGCCGTCGCAGTCATCACAATATAGCCGATGGATCCCCAGAGCCTGAGC
>CAVJQJ010000031.1:0-21290 GCA_963651715.1 Anaerovoracaceae bacterium | reverse complement strand
ATCCATATCGTTGTTCTCGTACGCCATTTTCGCAGCAACCAATGAAACCATCGGTGCATAGACCGTTCCGCCAAATTTTTCCTGAGTATCTTTTGCAACCTGCAACGCACGCTGGGAATCCCCAGCCACGACCGCGCTCTGCATTTCGTAATAGAGCGCAGATGCCTGCGCCGCCTGTTTACGCTGATACCAGTTCCATCCCTGGAAAGCCGCGTAAAGACCCAGCACGACAATCAGCACCCAAGACACAATGTTGCCGTAACGTTTCCAGAGATTCTTCAGGGAATCAACCTGTCCCTGTTCTTCTAAATTGAGAGCCATTTCCTCTTCCCGCGAAATGTATTACTTAATCTCTTCGACTGCAGAACCCATATCGCAGAGTCCATCCAGCCCAGTATCATCAATAATATGCTGCAGCAGATAATCCGGCAGACTGTCAAATGGCACACTCGTCTGATTGCCACCGGTGCCACCAGCACGCATTTCCTTGACAGTCGCCTCACCTTTCGCCACCTCATCCTCACCGATGATGATGGTGAACAGGGCACCGCTTTCATCCGCGCGCTTCATCTGTGCCTTGAAACTGCCACCGGAATTCGCCGCCACACAGTAAAGCATAACATCCAGATTGCAGTCACGCAGTGTTTCCGCTACAGCTGTTGCCTCAACCTGCGCCGCAGCCCCCATATGGGCGATGTAGACATCCGCCATACGCTGATTCTCAATACCGTCCTGTTCTTTCAACAGTTCAATGATACGTTCAACACCCATCGCAAAACCACAGGATGGCGTATGGCGACCACCAAACATCTCGAACAGCGGATCATAACGGCCACCACCACAGATGGTGCCCTGAGAACCCAGCTCATCGCTGATCCATTCGAAGACTGTGCGGTTGTAATAGTCCATACCACGGACAAGACGTGGATTGATAGTGTATTCAATACCGTTCCTGTCCAGGATATGCTTGACGCCTTCAAAATGCGCCTTGGATTCCTCACCCAGATAATCCAGCAGTTTCGGCGCGGCATTGACCATATCCTGCATATCAGGATTCTTGGTATCCAAAATACGCAATGGGTTGGAATAAAGACGTCTCGTCGCATCTTCATCCAACAGATCCTTATGCTGTTCAAAATAAGCAATCAGGTCAGCACGATGACGATTACGTTCTTCCGCATCACCGATGGAGTTGATCTCAAGGCGAACATTCTCCAGACCGAGCCCCCCCCACAGACGATGACACATCAGGATGATTTCCGCATCGATATCCGGTCCCGTGAAGCCCAATGCCTCACAGCCGATCTGATGGAACTGACGGTATCTCCCACGCTGTGGACGTTCATGACGGAACATCGGACCTGCATACCAGAGACGCTGCGGACCATTATAGGTCAGGTTATGCTCGACCGCAGCACGGACAATACCCGCAGTCCCTTCCGGTCTCAGGGTCAGGCTGTCCTGATTCATGGAGTCTTCGAAAGAATACATTTCCTTCTCGACGATATCGGTCACTTCACCAAGACCACGCTTGAACAGGGAGGTATCCTCAACAATCGGGGTCCGGATGCGCTGATAGCCATAGCTACGGAGCACAGATTCCACCGTCCCTTCAAGCAGTTCCCAAACGGGCGCATCTGATGGCAGGATGTCATTCATCCCGCGGATACCCTTAATCTTGTTGACCTTTTTCTTCTTGTTTTCTTCTGCCATTTTTCTATTCTTACCGCTCTATCTGTATCCCGACAGATTACGCTTCCGTCTGGACACCATAACGTGTCTCTACATATTCAGCAATCATCTGCTGAAACTGTTTTCCTATTCCTTCGCCACGGAGTGTCGCCACTTTCGCACCATCCACGTAGACCGGTGCCGCCGGCGTCTCCCCCGTGCCTGGCAGGCTGATGCCAATATCAGCATGCCTTGATTCTCCCGGGCCATTGACAATACAGCCCATCACCGCCACTTTCATGTTCTCGACGCCTGGGCAACGGTTCCGCCAAACCGGCATCTGCTCCTGTAGGAACTGCTGGGTACTGTGCGCCAGCACCTGAAACAGTTCTGATGTCGTGCGCCCACACCCTGGACAAGAAATCAACTGCGGCGCAAAACTCCTGAGCCCCATAGCCTGCAGAAGTTCCTGTGCCACCATCACTTCTTTCGTTCTTGCCTCACCAGGACCCGGCGTGAGCGAAATGCGGATTGTATCCCCAATCCCTTCCTGCAACAACACAGCGAGCCCCGCCGAAGAAGCCACGATTCCCTTTGTTCCGCCCCCTGCTTCCGTCAAACCTAAATGCAGGGCATACCGGCACCGGCTGGACAAAGTCCGATTGACAGCAATCAGGTCCTGCACAGCGGAAACCTTGCAGGAAAGCACAATCCTGTCTGCGGGCAACCCCAATCTGACCGCCTCATCCGCACTTCCCACAGCCGACTCAATCAACGCCTGACGCCTAATCCAATCTGTTGGCTGCGGCTTTGGTTTTTCCGCATTCTGCGCCATCAGGCGGTCAAGCAAGGACTGGTCCAGACTTCCCCAATTGACACCGATACGAACCGGCTTGCCATACCGGCACGCTACTTCAACCATCGTCGCAAAATGCGATGCTTTCTTATCTCCCTGACCGACATTTCCAGGATTGATACGGTATTTCGACAACGCTTCCGCACAGGCTGGGTGCCGTGTCAGCAGCAGATGCCCGTTATAGTGGAAATCTCCCACCAACGGGACATCACATCCGAGCCTATCCAGTTCTTCGCGGATGACCGGAACCGCCTCAGCCGCCTCAGGTGTATTCACCGTAATGCGGACCAGTTCAGAACCGGCGCGCGACAACTGGACAATCTGGTCAACCGTCGATCTGACATCCGCTGTCAGGGTATTTGTCATGGACTGGACCACAACTGGTGCACCCCCCCCCATCAGCACTGTCCGACCACCCTGCCTGATGATGACCTGATGCGTCGATTTCCTGATGACCGGCATAACCACGGCAGATGCTGTCTGTCCCTGCATACCTAACTTATTTCAGAGTCAGTTTTGCGGTATTCCCTTTGGCAACCGCATTCAAATCGACTGCCGCATTGCGGAATTCCATCGATACGCCTTTGGTGTTGCCAACGACAATCACTGCCGGCACCTCAATATCCATCTGTTTGGTTTCACCCGCCTTTGCCACGAACTGGGCAATGGTTGTCTTGCCATCTTCCTTCTGAATCTGGATCCACGAATCCGCCGTGAAAGTCATCTTCAATGGCGCCTTGCCTTCAGGTACCGCTGTATCCTTGGCGGGTTCCGCACTGGCTGCCACCGGCTCAGATGAAGCAACCGGCTGCTGTGGCGCTGGCTGCTGTTCAGGCGCTTTCTGCTCAACTACCGGAGACGCCTTTGGCGTTGGGCGATGCCACGGAATATATTTCATGTACCATGCCACACCGATCACCACAACCACCACCAAGGCAACCAAGATCCAGCTGATGCGACCGACATTGGAACGTTCGCGGAAAGTCATCTGCGTATCACCAAATGTCTGCCCCAGCGATTCCGGCACGACAGGATTCCTGATGTTCTTTGGCGGCGGTGCCCCATCGCCTTTTGCAAAGAAAGCAACCAATGGTGTGGGATCCAACCCCATCAGACGGGCATAGGCACGGACAAACGCCCGAGCAAAAGTCACACCATGGAAAGCATCGAAATCACCTGATTCCATCGCCTGAATCTGACGGACGGTCATTTTCAGACGGGATGCCACTTCTTCCTCGGTCCATCCGAGCTCCTTACGCTTTGCGGCCAATGCCTTGCAAGGTGACTTCACCAAATCCAGCGCTTCTTTTTCTTTTGCACCAGATGCTTTTCCATTATCCTGCAACTGACTCTCTGCAGGCCGCTGCGCTTCCTCACTGCTACGGCTTCCGTCTTCCATTTGTCATTCCACTCTTGAAATCAGCTCTTCTCCACCCATCACCTTGAGATCAACTGCAAACATTCTTGAACCGGTAACTCTTGATATATTCTTCTGAATCCATTCCCTGCTTTGCCATACGCTCCTGGACCCGGGTCTTATCCATGATCTCACCTGCCAACAGACCACAGGCCGCTTCGATATCCTCGCCACGGGATTTCCTGACTGTCGTCACGATGCCCGCGTTCTGCAGGATTTTCGCAAAGGAGGCAATCTGGGCGTCCTTTGAACGCCTGAGCCCCGGCATTGGGATTGAATTGAATGGAATCAGATTCAACTTGCATGACACAGGTGCCGGACCGGACTGGACCAATTCAACCAGTTCACGGGCGTGTTCATCTGTATCATTGACACCATCGAGCATACAGTACTCGAAAGTGATGAAATCCCTTGGCGCATAAGTCAGATAACGCTTGCATGCCGCCATCAGTTCCGCCAATGGATAACGCCTGTTCAGCGGCACCAACCTGTCACGGAGCGCGTCATTCGGCGCATGCAGTGAAACCGCCAGAGCGACAGGACATTCCTGCGCGAGCTTATCCATCATCGGCACAACACCACAGGTCGAAACAGTGACCCGCCTTCTTGAAAGACCATAGGCATTGTCGTCCAGCATCAGTTTCAACGCGCTGACTGTTGCGTCAAAATTGTGAAGCGGTTCTCCCATCCCCATCATCACGACATTCGATATCTGCCTGTCGTTCTTGCCGGAAGGGACTTCCCTTGATTTGCGGACGGCCACCTCCGCCATCCATAACTGACCAATGATTTCATGGGCGGTCAGATTGCGGTTGAAGCCCTGTTTACCTGTTGAACAGAACAGGCAGTTGACTGCACAACCCGCCTGCGTCGATACACAGAGCGTACCCCGGTCATCTTCAGGAATGAAAACCGTTTCAATCGCGTTGCCCTGCCCCACATCCAGCAGCCACTTGCGTGTGCCATCGCCGGATATATGGTCCTTGAGAACGGCAGGCGCCTTGACCTCAGCACATTCCAGAAGCTTGGCTCGCAGGGATTTCGCCAAGTCCGTCATAGCATTGAAGTCCGCAACTCCAGACTGATGGATCCAACGCTGCAACTGTTTCGCACGAAAAGGCTTCTCACCCATCGAGCCACAATAATCCACCAACTGGCCTGGCGTCATCCCCAGTATGTTTGTCCGTTCTCCACTCATCTCACTATCCAAATAAATCCTGCATCCATATCTACATGGATGCAGGAAAGCAGTTTATCAACGTGCGCAGATCTGCATGGATGGGAAGAAATAAGCGATTTCAACAGCAGCGGTTTCCGGTGCATCGGAGCCATGGACTGCGTTTGCATCGATGGAGTCAGCAAAGTCTGCACGAATGGTACCTTTGTCTGCCTTCTTAGGATCGGTTGCCCCCATCAGTTCACGGTTTTTAGCGATAGCGCCTTCGCCTTCGAGAACCTGAACCATGACTGGGCCAGAAATCATGAAATCAACGAGGTCTTTGAAGAAAGGACGTTCTTTGTGAACAGCATAGAAGCCTTCTGCTTCTGCACGGGACAGCTGAACCATGCGGGCTGCAACAATTTTCAGGCCTGCGTCTTCAAAACGGGTATAAATCTTGCCGATAACATTTTTTGCCACTGCGTCTGGTTTAACGATAGACAGCGTACGTTCGATTGCCATGAGATAAACTCCAATAAAAAATAGAAATAAATCAAAAAGATTGACCTTTCATTTTAACATGGAAGTTGTCGCAGTTGCTTCATCCCAACTGTTGTATCTGAGGATTCCACTTCCGCTGTTTCTTTTCTGAGCCAATCCGGTTTTATTCCATCACTCCGTTTCCCATACATCCCCAGAATCTGAAGCGTTTCCACTACTTTCCCGCTCGGAAAATATGAAACATCTACAATCATAAAAAATACCCCCAGCATATGAACCATACCTCCTTAAGTAGGCTTCTGCTTAAGAAGGTATGGTTCACTGTAATAGCAAACAGTGAGAGTTCTTTTTCAGCCATTCAGCAATCTATCAGAACTTCCAGTTGAAAGTAGCGTTGACGCCCCTGGATCGGGTGTCATCGCCCTTCTAGTAGGACGCACCAAGACCGAAGCTGACGTTGTCTTTCTGGATGTCGATGCCAAGGGTGGTTCTCCAGCTGAGGTTGTCGATGATCTCGGCGCTCATGCTGTCACTGGCATCGATGCCCCGGACGCCCACACGGGTGACGGTGTTCTTGTCGCCTGCGGTTGGAATGACGCTGAAGTCTACGTTAGGTCTGACAGACCAGCCACTGGTGGTGGTCCAGTCCTTGGCGAAGGCGACACCGACCGGGATCTGCCAGAGGTTCTGGCTGGAGTCACTTGTCTTAAAGACATTATCCCCGCCCTTGGTTTCGGTGCTGAAGCCGTCGGTCTTGAGGTGGATGTATCTCAGACCGATGTGCGGGGTGATGTCGACGGTGTCGGTGGTGAAGCGGTATTCGCCGCGGATGCCAGCACTGAGGATGTCACTGTCGACGTCGACCTTGAGGCGGCCGAGGCTGGTGTACTGGTCAAGGTCGTTTTCCTGATGATGCCAGCCAAGGGTGCCGGTGATGTTGAAGCTGCCGCTTGTCCAGCCGCCGTAGAGGGTGACGCCGTAGGTGTCGTAGTCGTTCTTGGTGTGGGCGAAGTCGCCTCTTGAGCTGGTGTCGCCTTTGCCGAAGCTTGCGGCGACACCGACGCGGGTGGCGGTGTCTTTGTCCTGTCGCCAGGTATAGTCGGAGCCGAGGATGATGCCGTTGTACCGGTTGTTGTAGCCGGTGCGGTTGACGCCGGCTTTCATGCCACTTCCGTCTCCATCAGCGTAGAGCATGTCGACCCAGAGGTCGGCGCCTTCTGCATGGAGCTGTGGTGCGCCGTTCTGGTTGACGGTGTTGACGAGGCTGAGGTGGTTCTGGACGGCGTCATCTGCACTTGCGGCGGCCTGTAATGTGGAGGCCTGTACACCGGCTGCGACGGTGATCTGGGCGGCGCCGCTGATGAGTTCACCGTCTTTCCAGGCCGGGTCGAGGAAGATGGTGCCGCCGTTCAAGTCGGCGCTGGCGATGCTTGCGGTGTCCGCTGTGTCGCTGTTGCCGATGTTGAGGAGGCTGTCTTCGGTGCCTTTATAGGTCTGGAGGGTGTAGGCGGCACCTGCGGTGTTGACGGTGCCGCTGTTGTTGAGGGTGCCGCCTTGTGCGACGGTGTCGGAACCGAGGTTGAGGACTGCGCCCTGTTCAACGTTGACGGTAGCTTTGTCTGTGCCTTTGATGAGGGCTTTGCCGTCACCGGTGAGGGTGAGGCTCTGGCCGTCTGCGACGGTGACGGTATCTCCGCCGTTGAGGTTGACGGTCTGGCCACCGATGTGGCCACTGACGGTTTCAGCGCCTGTCTCTGTACCACCATCTGATGTGATGAGGAGGTCTTTGCCCTGTGCGGTGGCAAGGCTGACTCTCGCCAGGGTGACGTTGGTGCCGGAGAGGTTCTGGATGCCCATGGTGTCTGCCACTCTGCCGTTGTCACTGACAAGGGTGCCGTCGAAGCGGAGGGCTGTCTTGGTGCCTGCGGCTGCGGTGGCGCTTCTGACGTAGTCTTCGTTGTACCATGCATCGTTGAAGGCGACGGTGACGTTGGCTTTGCCGCCTGCGTAGGTGATGCCGCTTCTCAGGCTACCGGCTTCGGTCTCATATCCGCCAAGACCCAGTCCGTTTGTGAAGACCTGGTCGGTGTAGGTGCTGAGGGTGCCTCGGTTGAGGGTGAGCCTGCTGCCTTCTCCGATGGTGGATGCCACAAGGGTACCGGTTCCACTGTAGGTGGTCTTGTAGCCAGTAATGACGCCTTTGCTGTTCTTGATGGCGGTCTTAGTGGCTGTACCCAGGGTGATGGCACCGCTGTCTGCGGTGATGTCACTGGCCAGGATACCGCTGGTGATGTTGACTTTGCCGGCACCTCCGGTAAGGCTGCCAAGGCTGATTTCACCGCCACTGATGTTGACGGTGCCTGTGTTGGTCAGAATCCTGTCAATCACCATGGTGCCGTCGGTGACATTCAGGATCATGCTGTTGACTGCCTCATCGGTGACTTTAAGAGTACCGCCCTTGAGGTTGAGAGTTCCACTGTTGTTCAGACCTGCTGCTGTAGTCATGCCTCCACTGATGTTGAGGGTACCGTAAGCGGTCGCCTTGGTGCCCGTCTGCTTGTAGCCGGTGATGTTGCCTTTCTTGTCCTTGACTGCGGCCAGGACAGGTACGCTGACACTCGTACCTGTGTTGGTCAGGGTGCCTTCTATGGTGGTGGTACCTCCAGTGATGTTGAAGGTGCTGTTGTTGCTCAGGCTGTCTGCTGTGACGGTTCCGCCACTGATATTGCCTATGCCGTACTGGACAAGCTTGTACCCGGAAACCCGGCCCTTGCTGTCCTTGATGGCTGTCTTGACCGCTGTCAGGGTGTTGCCTAGGCTGCCGATGTCCAGCACGCCGCCCTTGATGTTGAGCGTGCCCTTGTTCGCTACACTTCCTATGGTGTAGCCATCTGCTGACGTACCGCTCACGATGGTGGTCCCACCTGCGTTGACAACCAGATTCTGAAGAACATCTGCCCCTCTGCTGATGTTGAGGGCACCAATCGTACTTGTGCTGGTACCGATATTGGCAGTATTGCCGTTGACAGTGGCTGCTGTGAGGATGCCACTCTTAACATTAAGGGTATTGAAGCCTGCAACCGCACCACTAACTTTGATGGTGCCGGTGGTGTTGACGGTGTTGGTGCCGTTGTAGGTCTGTCCATCAACGATGCCACCGTAAACGCTACCTGTAATGGAGGCATCGTTCAAAGTGACGGCGTTACCAGTAGCTGTGCCTTCTGGAGATGTTGCCATACCACCTACAACGCGGGCACGGGTGCTGCCGCCTGTGATGCTGACTTTGTTAACACTGGCAGCAGTAAAGCCTTTGCCGCCGATGATATCGATGCTGGTCCCACTGACGATTTCCTTGGTCAGGATGACAGTGTTGCTGTTGGCATCATAGCCGTCCGCACTGTACTGGCCTGCGACTGCGCTGCTGCCACTTCGTGTGATGGATGCGGTGCCGCCGAGGCTCTTGCCATAGCCGGTGTAGCTGCCTGCATCTGCGTAAGCTGTACCTGCTGTGAGGCTGATTTGGTTGTTCGCATCGCTGACGTTAATGTCATAAATCCTGACGGTGCCTTTGCCTGCTGTCCCAACAGCTATGCCACTCCTGACATCGAAGGTATTGTCACCTGTGATAAGGCCTTCACCATTGATGAGGTTGATTGAACCTGTCGGACAGCTTATTGCGTAGAAGCTCTGGATAGCGATGGTAGCATGCTCAACATGGAGATTTTCTGCAATGATTGGCCCACCCTTGATTGTGAGGATACCACCATCTGATATCGTGGTATCTCTGGCAACGGTAGTTATATTGTTTCCACCGATAACCGAGAGTCTACTGCCTGAGGTTATGATTGAAGATATGACGGTGGCGCCAGCAAGTACATTCTGGATACCAGAATCACTGACCTGAGTTCCAATGACTGCGGCACCGCTATGGACTGTCTGGATACCGCCTGTGATGCTGGTATCTTGCGCTATACCGCCTGCACTGACTACCTGTACACCACCACTGTTGACAGTAGCGGATACAGCACTACCTCCATCTCCAATTATCTGCGAACCGCCCTGTCCGATAAGGACATTATTTGCAGTAACCCCACTACCAATGTTCTGGATACCTCCATTCGAAATCTGGGCATCATAGGCTATTGCCCCCTCGTCAAGTTGCTGGACTGCTCCGCCATCAATAATACTGTCTATGGATACCCCACCAGAATATATGTGCTGGGAACCATATGCCCTGACCACAGTGCTGACGGATGCTCCGCCTGTACTGATGTTCTGGACACAGCCCGAACTAACTGTGGTGCCATACGCAACGGCACCATCTCCAATGTTCTGAACACCACCACTCTGAACCTGCGTATCTGAGACTACCGCTCCCACAAGAAGGTTCTGAATACCACCACTATTGACCATTGCATCAATCGAAGTGCCTGCTACCATCTGACTACCACCATTGTTAACAATCGTACTGATTGCCGTAGCCCCCTCATCAACTTTCTGCTGGCCAGCATTGACAACTGTCCCGCTAACACTGGCGCCTTCAAGCATTTCCTGGGTACCGCCTGCGACTACCGTACCAGTGACATTCGCACCTGCACTGACGTGCTGGGTACCACTTGTGTTGATGGTGGTATCTATCGCTGTACCAGCTATATCCTGGACACCGCTGCTGTTGATGACGACACTGGTTGCTGTACCGCCGACAGCTACACTCTGGGTGCCTCCGTCAATCTGGGCACCTGTGTCGCGGCCATAGACGGTTTGGATACCTCCTATACCTATGACAGTATCAATAGCACTACCACCTACTTCAATGTTCTGAATACCGCCAATATTAATCGTTGTATCGTAGACTTCGCCACCACTCAAAATGTACTGCCTACCTCGCTCCTGGATTGTAGAGCTTAAAGCACTACCGCCATTAGAAACTGTTTGACGACCTTCATTATCGATAATCGTGTTTACTGTCTGACCAGCTGATGAGATTATTTGATAGCCACCAGAACCGACAATCGCTCCACTCGCCACACCTCCTGCATTGATATTCTGAAAACCTCCATTACTGATGATTGTGCTGTTGGCGATGCCTGCATTATTGATTTCTTGAATGCCCCTACTATTGGCCGTCGTATTATTTGTAACACCACCATTTTCAACTTCCTGCCATCCATAACCATTGACATGTGTTTCATTGGTTATGCCACCCGATACAACTGTCTGGGTACCTCCATTAATCTGGCCCCCCGTGTCTGTGCCGTAGACGATTTCGACACCACTGGTCATGACGGTGCTGATTGCAGATCCGAACATGTTGACGGTGCCTCCACTGATCCGGGTGTCTGCTACGCTACCGCCTGCAACAACACTCATGTTGCCAGAAGTTACGCTGGTGCCTGTTGCTCCGCCACTGACAATCATCTCTCCGCCAGCTACTGTGGTATGGATTGCACTACCGCCTTCTGCAATAACCTGAACGCCACTGTTGACGGTGGTGCCAGTTGCTGTAGTGCCAGACTCGACTGTCTGCTGGCCACCATTGACGATGGTGCCGCTGACGATGGCACCTTCAAGCAGTTCCTGAGTACCACCCTCTACTATTGTGCTGGTAACGATTGCCCCTGCACTGACGTGCTGGGTACCGCCTATGTTGATGGTAGTGTCGGTTGCTCCACCTCTGGCTGCTATGCTCTGGACACCGCCTTCGTTGATGGCAGTTCCAGTTGCCGTACCACCCTGAGCAATGCTCTGCGTACCGCCATTAAGCGTGGCATTGACGGCAGAGCCTCCTGACAGCACTGCCTGACTTGCACCTGAGTTAACTGTGGTCCCAATGTCTGCTACACCGCCCGCAATGGTCTGAACACCACTCAGGACGGTCACGCCATCTATGGCCATACCGACACTGTGACTGTCTTCAACACTACTGAGCGTATAAGACAAAGTCATCTGGACTGTGGTGACTTGGATCTGTCTGCCTGCAATTGCACTGGTGTCAACGCCGTCCGTGCTGAGGGAAGCGCCTTGGATGAGCGTGATGATGTCGCCTGTATGGTAGCCATCACTGGTGATTGCTGTATCACCGAGAGTAAGCGAGACACCCGCCAGGCTTGTAGTACCTGTTACAGCGACAACAGAGGTGTTATCACTGTTCTGACTGAGATTGCCGCACGCAATGGTTTCAAAGCCGTTGATGCTGTTGACGGTACCGGTCCAACCGCTGATGACGAGGGTGTTGCCGGTAACGGCCGCTGAGTTCCCGCCATAAATGTTGGATGCGCTGACATCTACTGTGCCAGCAAGGGCGACGGTGTTGTTGATGGCATTGCCTGTTGTTCCACCAACATAGCCACCATAGATATCACCGTTGATGGTAGTATTGTCAGCAAGGGTGACGATATTGTTCGACGCGTTGCCGTCACTGCTGTAGCCACCGTAGACCTGGCCACCTGTCATGGTGGCTCCATCCAGGATGACCTGTCCTCCTGCGACATCAGAGCCATCTTCGGCACGGATGCCTGCGATTTCTGTAAGTTCAAATTCACTGTTCAGGCTGAGGATGCCTGTGTTGCCATAGGTCTGTGAGTCTGCATCCACATATCTGCCCGCATACAGTTCTATTCCTGTTATGTCGGCTGTTATCTGGTTGTTGTCATCGGATGTGTGGTAGAAGAACCGTTTTACGCCCTGTTCCCCGTCTGCTATTTCATCGATGATGCTCTGGCTGATGTTCTGGGAATTGCCTCCGACAGTCAGGTTGCCACCTGAAATCATGACGATGGAGTCACCGACAGCGATGTCGACGCCTGACTGGACATGGACTGAGCCGACATTCAGGGCAGCATCACTGATGTTGGAATCTTCTGTGCCGATGGTCTGGATGACCGGGGCTGTGCCAATGGCAATATGGTCAAGGTTGATGGTATCGAAGTTGTTGAGTGAGCCAACCTGACCTGACCAGCCGTCTATGGTCAGGGTGTTGCCTGTTATATCGGCAGTGTTGCCGCCGTAGATGTTGGAGGCGCTGACATCCGCGTTCCCTTTCAGGGTGACGGTGTTGTTGATGGCATTGCCTTCTCCTGAACCGACGTAGTCGCCATAGATATTGCCACTGACTTTAACTACATCTGACACAACAACCATATTATCCGTTGCATCACCTGACTCGCTGTAACCGCCAACAACATCACCTGTGACTTCCACATTGGTCAAATCCAGGCTGTTGCCACTGGCACCACCCTCGGTGTCCCAACCTCCCAGTACTCTGCCGAATGATGTCTTGCCGCCATCAATCGCCTGGCTGATGGTCACAGTCTTCTCTGCACCAACCAGATCCCAGCTGTCATAGTCGAACCCGGTAGAGGCATAGCCACCGTAGATGTCACCGGTTCTGTATGGAACGGTTTCAGTCCCTGTCACGGTAACGGTGTTGCCAGAGGCACCGGTCGCCTCGACTTCAACGTCGTAGCCACCTTCTTTCGTCAGGTTGAGTTCCTTGACTGCCGTGTTGCCTGTCATCGCATTGGACAGTTTCCAGACAGTCAGGTCGAATGCCTTATCGCCGGTGCTCTGGAGGGTGGCGCCATCAAAGTAGAAGGATCCGGCGCCCACTGCCTTGAGCAGCTTGACGCCCTGGACGGTGCTGTTTCCAGACAGGTTTTCCTCATCGTAAAGGCTTAGGGTGCGGCCTGTTCCGAATGTGACGCTGCTGTCCCCGGTCATGGTCAGCACTGCTGTGCCTGACTGGCTTTCAGTCTGGGCATTTGCCAGACCTGCATGGAGTTCAAGGGTGTCAAAGCCGTCTATGTATCCGACGCTTACCGTGCCACTTGCCGAAATCGTGTTGCCTTCATCAACTGCACTGCCGTTGGCATACCCACCATAGACATCTGCTTGGTAAGTCCCCCCATTAAGAGAAACACTGCCACCAGATACCTGTCCATTTTCAGCATAGATACCGACAATGGCTGTGGCATTGCCTGCCCCAGCATTCAGACTGATTTCTCCCTGTACTGTTGCCTGAACTGACATCTGCACCAACATAACGCCCAGCAAGAATATTATCGGTAATCTCAATAGCCAGATGATTTTCAGAATGGGTCAGTCCAACCTTATAGATGGTTGCTGATGTTGTATGGTCTTTGACAATATCCGAAAGACCTTCAGCAGTTATATTGTCGTCAACAGTTACATCAGTACCGTCTGCCACGGAAATCAGTGAAATGGAATCGCCAGCTTTTACATCAGCATCTGCAGTGATACTGTTGACCGCGACGGAACCAGCTATCCTGTTTTCCCCATCACCTGAAATATTCAGGACTGAGTTGTTTCCCGAACCAAATGCGACATCACCATAATTAAGCGTGCCCTCAATATTTAAATTCTGTGCAGATACTGATCCAGAGACATTGAACACACCACCTTGACTAACCGTCGTGCCAATAACAGATGCCCCTGTAAATGCAATCTGGGCACCGCCAGATTCCACTACAGTACCCGATGCATAGCCATCACTGTAGACATTCTGTGTCCCGGATGACATGATTGTGGTATCAAACGAACTCCCTTGTGAGTAGATATTCTGGGCACCTCCAGTCTCGATAATCGTGCCATAGCTGGTTCCTCCAGAACCGATGTTCTGTTCTCCATAGACAACTGTCCCAGAAGCAATGCCATTCTCAATGACGGTCTGTTCACCACCTGCCTCAATCCGGTCATCAATGGATGTCCCCCACTCAACTCTCTGAGTTCCTCCAGCAAGTACCTGGGTATCTGTCGCTTGACCGCTGAAGCTGACCTGCTGTTGCCCACCATTAGACACTACGGCATCCACTGACGAACCATAGACGTTCTGCCATCCGCCAGAACCGACAGATGTACCTCTAGCCATACCACCAGCCGATACCCACTGGACACCGCCATCACCCGCAACAACAGTATCAACCGTCACGTCCCCTGAGCTGATATTCTGGGGACCATTCTCATTGACAACGGTACGCAATGTCGTTCCTCCAGAAAGCACATTCTGAACACCAGCACTATTGATAATAGTGTCGACTGCTGAACCACCATCCAAAACATTCTGTATTCCGCTATCTGATAACGTTACACCAGTTGCAATTGCCCCTGACTCAACATTCTGTTCAGCAGATGTCTCGACAATATTATTGACAACAGAAGCTCCATTGCTGACATTCTGAATAGCCCCATATTTAAGGACCGTGCCTGATGCGTATCCCCCGCTAAAGATATTCTGGATACCCGACGACATCACAGTCGTATCCAGCGAGCTCCCTTTAGAATAAACATTTTGGATACATCCAGAACTGATGACTGCGCTTATCGATTTACCGCCTGAGTTGACATTCTGGGTGGCACCATTCTCAACAACGGTTGTACTGACAGAAACACCACTGTTGATTGTCTGCGAAGCGCCGGCATGAACAATGGTTCCTGCCACATATGCCCCAGCCGATATGGTCTGATTGCCCCCTTCATAGATATCTGTTCCAACTGCTGATCCATGATTATGGATGTACTGCGTGCCACCATTCTGAATCGCTGTTCCAGAAACAATTCCGCCAGAACTGACCCTTTGTTCCCCACCATAAATAACCGTACCACTTGCAATGCCACCACTGAAAACATGCTGTTTCCCAGCATTTATGATGGTTCCAGTCGTTTCCCCGTATACTGCCTGTTGGCCTCCGCTGATTTGCACATTGAAAGTCGCTCCACTTGCATCAACGGACTGAACTCCACTAGTTACGACTTCATCAGCAACGGTTCCCTCAGATACGCTAGGCGTATACCCATAAGCCGGTGTCATCAACTGCGGTGCCAGCATGGCGGCAAAAGTGGTCAGTAATGTCGCCTTCTTCGCGGAGCTCTTGATGCCTGAACTGTGGGTTTTGGCGAGTTCCGAGACGACTTCAAGGCATCTCTTGGTTTTGTTCCAGACGGTTTTATAGACTTTGTTCATGATGGGGCCTGATTGTTCTGATTTTCAGATAGACTGGATGTCATTTTGCTGACAGCATCTACACTCACATTTCTACATGGATGCAATAATTCTATTTTCACTTATGCAGTATATCTGATTCAGGTTTAGACATCAGTATTACTGATGGTAAAAATTCCGGATTTTCAGCAAATGTTGCTTTTATATTTCGCAACATTGGAAAAATAGAGGCATCCCATTTTTATCATGTAGACCTCTGGATACAGTCAAACAGCCCCAAAACTCCTCTGCTTTTTCCCCTCAAATGCCTGAAGACATATCCCCCTTTCGATATTACAATCCACAAAAATCCCAAGAAAACCTCATTCTCGAAACAAATTTTTAAAATCAGAATATTTCAAAATCACCAACAAAAACCGTAAAAACAACACAAAATCCAAACAAAATAGCTCTACGCAAACAAATTTCACCAAAAAATGTGAAAAAACTGCCACAATTGATCTCAACAGCATGAAGAACATTTCTGTTCGCAAATATGCACCCGACATACCCACAAGCATCTAGGGGAAGCACCATGAAAAAGACACTGATCGCATTGGCACTCACCGCAGCATCTTCTGCCGCATTCGCACAGTCCAATGTCACCATCTACGGTATCGTTGACACCGGCTATGTCAAAAAGACCGGCTTCGATGCACAGATGGACGAAAACCTGAACAACCGTATCGGCTTCAAGGCAATTGAAGATCTGGGTGGTGGTCTGAAAGCGACCATGAATCTGGAAAAACGTTTCCACCTGAACGATGGCACCAACAACGCTTCCAAGCACAACCGTGATTGGGAAGGCGCCGCAAACGTCGGTATCAAGAGCGACTGCTGGGGTTCCGCTGTCCTCGGCCGTGTTGCTGAAATCCCTACCGAAGCCATCCGCCGTTTCGATCCATTCGACCAGCAGGGCGTTGGCGCCATGATTGCTTCCACCCAGCGTTCTGAAGCAATCGACAACACCATCCGCTATGACACCCCAAGCTGGAACGGTTTGACCGGTCATGCAAGCTACTCTCTGGGTGGCAACATGAACAGCAAATCCCGCAGCTACACCGATGACTTCCAGTCCATGCTGGATGATTCCGGCAAGAGTCTCGGCTACGACAACGACGGTTACGCAGTCGGTCTGGACTACACCTACGGTGGCTGGGACTTCACCGCCAACTACTCTGTCCTGGCTGATTCCAACCGCTCTTCTGTCTGGAATGCCGGCGCATCCTACAGCTGGGATACTGTGAAAGTTTCCTTGGTCTACCAGATGACCCGCGACAAAGGTGCTAAGAATGGCCACTACTCTGACTGGGCAAAAGGTTCCACCTACCGCGGTCTGGGTCTGACTGATGACTTCAATATGAAAGAATATGGTCTGGTAAACGATTTCGTCCAGAAACAGTGGCTGGCTGGTGTTGAATGGAAAGTCGGTCCTGGTCAGCTGAATGCATCCTTCCAGTACATCGATGCAGAATTCAATGGCGGTTCTGGCAATTTCGGTTCAAACGACATCTACAAATACGCCATCGGCTATACCTACAACCTGAGCAAACGCACCAGCCTGTACGGTATCGCATCCTATACTGACTATGAAGACAGCGCCGCAGCCAACGTCTACGGTGATGTCCATGACAGCACCACCGCAGTTCAGGTCGGCGTCAGCCATAGATTCTAAGCAGCCCGTCCTGCTCTCCGAAAAAGCCAGTGCACGTGGAGCACTGGCTTTTTTATTTGGCGGGTCTGAAAAGCCCCATCAGTCCCTGTAAAAGCGGGAACTGTTTCACCACCCCATCCCGTGTTGTCCTCACGGTATGAATCGGCACACCGAGAAACGTCAGTGTCTTGACATTCCTTTTCTCGATACGTTGGTAAAGCAGAATGCCATGTGAACTCACAATGCGCCCTCCCCGGGACCGCTTGGTATCAAAAAACCATTCCAGATAGGCATGCCTATCAATTGCCTTGGCAGAATAGCCATACTTTTCCAAGAACGAAATCAGGGAAGCCAGATATTTCTGACGGTATCTGAATGCGAAGATCCGGAAGGTTCTGAGGTTTTCCTCGACATACGTTTTCCTGAATGCATCGAAAACAGCCTGACCAACACCAATCTTTTGCAAATGCATCGGAATCAGATCAACAACAGCAATCTTGTCTGCAAAAAAACGATGATGATTGGACGTAATCTGATGACCATGAATCCGCCTGAAATAGTAAACGGGCCGGTCAATAGACATCCGCTCCGCCAGAAAAAGCGCCTGTGTGAAAAACAGAGAATCCTCATAACGCAGTCCGACAGGAAACTGGAGACCATGGCAGGCAAGAAATGACCGCCGGTAAATGGTCAGGCAGGTACTGACCGCCATCTGATGTAAGAAAGGTCCAAATGTCCTGGCATTGAGGACAATCGGCGTCCAGTCATCTGGCAGATACCGGAAATTATGATACGGATCATCCAGCAGTTCCCCCGTCAGATGCAGGAAATTGTTCCCGGCAAAACTGAGCATATCCAACCTTTGCTGCTTTGCCTGTTCATACAGGTGCTCACAGGCTTCATTCACAATCCAGTCATCTGAATCAACAAACTGGATATATTCCCCGCTTGCCAGAGAAAGGGCATGATTGCGCGTCTCAGCAACCCCCAGATTGATCTGGTCAATAGCAACAATCCGCGGATCCCGACGCGCATACTCATGGAGAATCGCCGAGGTCCTGTCAGTTGAGCCATCATTGATGCAGATGACCTCTATCTCCCGCAGCGTCTGATTCAAGATCGAATCCAGACATCGGCCCAGATAACGCTCCCCATTATAGACAGGCACAATAACAGAAACCTTCACCCCCTCTTGGATAGGTGAACCTGTCACAGGTGGAAAGTTGCTTACCGTATTCATGAGCGATCACAGATGCCATATGTAGCCCAGACTCATCCCCGGTTCAGGAAGAAAAGCGTATCTGAATATTGAAATGAACCCATAAAGGGTCATTATAATCTACTTAATATATTTATAAAAAAATCATCTTCCCACCAATTTCTCAAGGGAATATTTGCTGGTGACAGCATTCTCATATGCCATACAGCAACCATCATCTGAAAAACAAAGACTGCCAAAAACACTGTTTTATATAGGGAATAGGTGACTTTTTTAGAACATATCTTGAAATAGGCTAAGATTCATGTAAAATTTTTCATATAGGAAGTAATCGTTGGTCATCTCAATTGGCGGGAGGTCTCGGCATGAAGAAAACAATCGCAACGGTTCTTACAGGCATCGCCTTGGCAGGGCTCCTATGTGCCTGCAGTCAAGATAAATCCTCCGCTTCTCCATCTTCCTCCCCCCCTGACAGCACCGAAAAAGTCAAACCGCTCATCTCCCTCGCAGACAAGCCGCTGTCCGCACGCTTTGCGCCCGGTATGGGCTCTGCCATCTATGAAATCATGGAAGCCGCCTACGGCATCTACCGCCAGAACATGTACTGCTATGCCTACAAGGTCGGTGGGACAGAATACTGCATGGAGGAGCAGTACACCCACACCTATCTGGGTGACAGCAGACCACACCTCCTCATGACAAAATCGGCTGGCAAGGTCAGGAACGGCGAAATCAACCGGGACACATCAGGTGGACTGGGCTTCTTCCTGTTCACCATCGAAGGCGACACCGTCAACCTCATCCAGAAACAGCCCTTTTTACCGGTCTGGTCTGAAACCGAGACAGCATCCTTCCAATACCCCCAGTTAGGGAAGGAAACCACCTTCGGCCCCAACGTCGGCTCTGGCATCGAAGTAACCCTGAAACCACAGATACCGGATGATAAATCCACCTATGAACGCAAGGTCTACTTCGGTATCCGCAACAACCGCATCATCCGATACGGTGCCTTCCGCACGGCTTACACCAACGCAACCCTCGGCACCGATCTGAAAACAGGCATCCAAATTGCAGACAGACTCGCCCCCCAGAGCGCGGTCTTTCCACTGGAAGTCACCGTCACCGGCAAGAAGAATGGCGACCCAATCCTGCTCGCCCCATTCATCTTCCACTTTGACGAAAGCAGGAACCAATACATCATTCCACCGGCATATATCCAGCTGATGGGGAAATAACCGCCAACCACCCAACCAAGAAAGGTCATGACTGATGAAGATTGCAGAAATCCTGACACTGGCAGCCATCCCTGCCATCGCCCTTTCCCTGACAGCCTGTGGCAAGAAACCTGCCGCATCTGGTTCCAATCAGACCGCATCCACTTCCACACCGGCAGCCGCAGGTGTCCAGCTGGATGACAAGATGAAAGCGGTCGTAAACGCCGAATACAGAACCTACGATGACAAGAATGCCTGCTGGATTGCAAAAGGCGGAGACGGTGATTACTGCATGATTGCCAAAGAAGCCAAGAAAACATTCCGTGACGGCGTCAAGATCCCTGCAACCCTGATTGTCATGTCCAGCAAGGGCAAGATAGTCAACGGAGCACTGGACGCAACCCAGGGTGGCGGCATCGGTCTCCTTCTGGTCAACCGGACAGACTACAGCGTCATCGCAAAAATGCCTTTCGCCAAAGCATGGGATAAAGACAGCACGAAACAGATGCTGATGGTCACCGAAGCCGGCAAGGAGCTGGATGGTCTGGCCGTGTATGACACCGCACAGCCAAGCGAAGCCATCGAAGTCCAGAACTACCGGTACTTCGCACAGAACGGCAGCACCTTCACCAAAGCAGCAGACTTCCGTCTCATGTGGTCAGACAAGACCAACAAGGCCGCATTCAACCGCTTTGGCGCCAACATCACCTCAGAAGATGCAGCCGCTGTCGGCAAATACAAGACCATCGTCCTGACAGTCAATGGTGGCTTCCGGAATGGCAAAGCCGTTGAGGGTGAAAAAGTCTTCAAACTCACCTACAACAAAGCCAAGAAAGCCTTCGACGTTCCTGCGGACTACCGCAGACTCATGGGACAGTAATGCAACCGGTCACCGCCCTGTCCTGACAGCAGGCAGTGACAGCCCAAAGGAAAACGCATGAAGAAAACACTGCTGGCAATCCTAACCGTTTCCGCTCTCGCAGGCCTCACCGCCTGCAGCGGTAAAGGTGGCAGCGGCACCAGTAAATCCACCGCCTACGAACAGGAGCGCCTCGACTCAGCCAAAGCCGTGCTCAAAACAGAGTACGGCAACTATGATGAACAGAACCAATGTGCTGTCGCCAAATCCCCAGATGGCACCCAGTACTGCATGGGCTTCGACAGGGATACCGCCCAAGGCGCATCCGGTGACAAAGCCTACAACCTCCTAGCATACAGCAAAGGCAAAATCGTCAACGGTGTTTTCACGCCCATCAACCATACCACCGTCAATGGACTGCAACAGCCCGATGATGCAGGCGTCTACACACTCCTGCGTTACACCAAGAGCAACAACGGCTATCAGGTCTCCAACCGTCTGGCATTCGTCAACGGCTGGCAAAAAGATGAGGTCCATCGGAGCAGCTACATCCTGAACGGATCAGGTGGCCCCGTCTCCCGTTTCGGCTGGTACACCTACCGCACCACACGGACACCGGACAGAACCATCGAGACACTGAAAATCTATGCGCCGGACAAAGACGCGTTCAAGGTTTTCCTGACACTGAACACCGTCTATGTGGACAGGGCATCCAACTCCAATATGCATGCAAACGTCTACCC
>CAVJQJ010000030.1:0-20981 GCA_963651715.1 Anaerovoracaceae bacterium | reverse complement strand
GATTCATATGTCAGAAACCAGTACTCCTCCTTTGTTTGAGGCAGGGCGAATCACTGCGCTGTTCTGCCGCCATGTTACGACTGACCACACAGGTGCTCCCTGCCGTCTCCGCAGACCTGTCGCCGGTAAAGCCAAACTGAGACTGCACGGTATTGCCTGTGACGATGCCTGTGAGTATTACGAAGATCCTGAATGCGCGCTGCTGCAGTATGCCGGTGACAATTACACGGCATGGTGTCAGGAGATGCCTGCCAGCGCACCGCTGTTTTCGATGCCAGGTGCTTTCAGTGAGAGCATCACTTCCCGCGGTGGCATGACCGAGCAGACGGTCTGTATCGGCGATATCTATCGGATGGGGACCGCTGAGGTTCAGGTTTCCTATGGCCGCGAGGCATGCCGCAGCCTGAACGAGCGGTTCAAACGGCCGGATATGGCACAGGTGATGCACCAGAATTTCCGGACCGGCTGGTTCTACCGTGTGCTGAAAGAGGGTTATGCTGAGAACGGTGATGCGATTTCCCTGCTGTCCCGTCCTCAGAACGGTTGGACGATTGCCCGGGTTGAGGACCTGCTTTTCGGCAAGTCGCTGGACCGTGAGTCGTTGGAGGCACTGGCGGTGATGCGTGAGCTGGCACCTGCCTGGCGGAATGTGTTTGCCAGCCGTCTGGAAAACGGTTATCTGGAGGATGTCGAATACGGCACAGGCTATTGACCGGCAGATGTCTGCCTGAATAAACCTAAAGGTTTAAAAAAGCATTAAATCCGTTCATAATATCCGATATTGAACGGATTTTCTTTTTCTGTGCGTTGTTCTTCCAATCATTTCTAACGATAGCGAGGCCGATATGCTGACATCTCTTGGGAAATTCCTGAAAAAACTCCGTGTTGACCGTAATGAAGTGCTGAAGGATATGGCGGGGAATCTTGGTGTGACTGCTTCTTTCCTGTCTGCTGTTGAGAATGGCAAGAAACGGATGCCGTCCGACTGGAACGGCCGTCTATGTGCCATTTATGGTCTGGATGCGGATCTGCGCAAACTGCTGACATCAGCTGTTGCGGAGACGGAATCTGGCATTGATCTAGATTTTGCGGAGATCGATCAGATGAACCGGGAACTTGCGGTCTTTTTTGCCCGCCGATTTGCCTCTCTGGACGGCGATCAGGTGAAGGCGATCCAGAAAATCCTGCGCAAGGACGAGAAGAGCCGGGGCGAGGGTTGAGGGCGCTCCAGGCTATCCTTTTCAGGAATTGTCTTGAGAAATTTTTTATTTTCCGGTTTGAGCCCGACCACAATTTTCATATAAACTACTGTTTTTTCGTCTTTTAGTCAGGTCCCTTTATGGATAATCAAGAACCGTCTGAAACCGTGACGCGCGAGGCTCAGGCAATCAATAAGTTACTGACTCAGAAGCTGAATGCCAGCCAGACAACTTCGGATGAGGAGTTCAATGCGCTGCTGCATGCTGTGACGGTACCGATGATGACGCTGACCGCCAAGATGTCCGGTGAGTCTGAATCCTTTGTGAACAATGTCTGTGCCGAAGTGCTGAAAGCGGTGACCGGCAAGGCGCCTGTCCGCAATGTGGATACCGGGGCGGTGGATACCACCACGCCACGTCATGGCCGTCGCCCAGGCATGTCGATGGATGCGGATACGCTTTTCGGCGAAGCGATCCATAACGATGAAGATATGATCAAGGCGGCGGAGTATGCCCGTTCTGCGTTGAATGCTGCGATTTCGCAGCTGGCTGATACTCGTTGGGGACGTCCCATCATCCGTGCCCGTGCGATGGTGATGGTGATTGTCGGTCTGCTGGACTATATCAATATGGAAGCGACCTACCCGATGGAGCATTACGATACGATCCGTGATGCGATGACGAATATGGAACGCAATCTGCGCTGGTAATATCAGGCTGTTAGGAGAAAATATCAATGAAGTTTGATGATGAGATTGAAATCGAACTGGATCAGGACAGTATCAGTGAGGAACAGTTGGATCAGTTCTGCAAAGAGCTCAAGCAGATTCTGGCAACAGACGAGGATTTCGGCCAGCTGCTGCTGAAGTCCATGACTGACAGTCCACTGTCTGATACCGATGTGAAGAATGAGGATGCCCAGATGGCACTGCTGATGGCGGCGGAAAACCCATCCGGTGTGCTCCACTGATCCCGTCGGTTTTTCTCGATGATACGGCACGGTCAACGTGCCGTTTTTTATGGGCGGTTGCAATGGATGGAATGAACGGCTGGCATCAGGAAGGTGAGATTTCACGGGATGCTGTGATGGGAATCGTGTTTTCGGTTGTCCTGCTCAGCAGGGCGGGTGAGCAGGCTTTCGGCTGTCTGGTGGATGGACAGCTGCAGGGAATTTATGCCAGTGAGCGTGAGGCACAGACCCGGATGGAGATGACACTGCTGGCGAAACGTATGGAACAGGTCGCTGGCATGGACTGTATGGTATGACCTGTTCCTGAATGCTGTCGTGTCAGTCGAGCCAGGCTGGCAGGTTGATGCCGTCGGCTGGCAGTGACAGTTCATAGCGCGAATAGCCTTTCTGTTTCTGCGAATCGATCTGATAGCGTTTCCAGCGTGCTTCCTGAGGCAGTGCCTTCTGGATGGTCTTGTTGATGATGGTGCGTGTCTCGTTGAATTTCTTGATGAAATCGTCGTGCGTAAGGGTTTTCACATCCCTTGCCCGCTTGACGTAATCCATGGTCTTTTCTGAGAACTGCTGGTATTCCAATACCAGTGAGGCATCCTGTGTCGGGCTGACCGGCGCAAGTCCTTTCTTTTTCCGGGATGCCAGCCATAGCAGCATGATGAATGGCGACGGCTGCAGGTCGATGATTTCCCGGTCGCAGACGATGGTCGATTCTTCCATGTTGAATGAGATGCTTGGCGGGGTGTTGAGGCTATGCTGGATAGCGGAGACGGTCTGGGAATAGGCGCCGGTTGTCAGGAAATTGGTTGGCAGGTTCGCACGCAGATGGACCAACGGGATGTCTGCCAGCATGATGTGGGCATCTTTTGCCAGCAGAGGTTCCGCTTTCTGTTCCGCGGCGTTCCATTTCGTCAGGTTCTGCTGCGGTTGGGTCGGATAGAAGAAATCCCTGTTGTATTCATAACCGCCTGGCACGAGGACGTGTGAGAGGACGTCCTGTGGGCGGGCGAATAGTGAGAGTGCATACCCCATGATGAAGGAAAGCGTCTTTCTGCCGCCTGTCATCGAGACATGGAGACAGCTGTCCTCATCCTGGCAGAGCTGACGGATGATGTCGACCGTGACGTCTGCCGTGATGTTGATTTCTTCTGGGTAGAGGATGTCTTCCAGTTCTTTGCCTTCCGGGGTGGCGATGATATGGATGCAGCTCTCATCGAAACGGATCCTGCCTTCAAGACCGAATTCCCTGAGCAGGGTCTGGTAGTTGCTGCCAGCTGGCAGCAGGTCCCCCAGAATGGCCCTTTTTGCCTGGAGCGTACCCAGTGCATGGATTTCCGTCGGGATGAATTGCCTTTCGGTGATCAATGCATATAGGGTTTCGGTGATGACCTGGGGGTAGTTGCCGGTGGCGCAGAGGAGTATCCGTTTTGGGTAATCGTTTGGTGTCATGTCAGAACCTGTTCGAGCAGCAATAGAGTGAACCGTATAGAGTCATTATGTCATGCATGCAAAGTATTGCATATATTGTTGTTTTTGGAGTCAGGATATGTTCTGATCGGTTGTTGATGCAATCCAGTTCTGGTATTCTTGCCAACTTTTTTCCCACACAAAAAACCGTAACCACAAATTTTTGGTTAGCGCTGTTGTCAGGGGCTTCCGATACGATAGGGATATTGGTTTTGATGTTGTTTCAAAAGGAGACCGTCTGAGATGCTGAAAGATTCAAGCCATCATCCCGAAGGGGACCGCGCAGATCAGTCTGGACTGATTGATGATGTGGTCAATCAGGCGATGGTGCTTGCGCAGCGTCATGCCAGTGAACTGGGGCTCAGTCGTGACGAGAGCAAGGTCCTGTTCGCCTATACGTTCGAGCAGCTGATGGTAACGCTGTACATGCATCATCCTGAGGATGTCGGCAAGGTGATTGAACGTGTCAGAAGCCGGGTCAGGCAGGATTTCCGCATGACATCATGGCAGTCGAATTGATGGGTAGGTTTTGTTGAGCAGGAGAGGACGTTGATGAAGGAAAGTGACATGACACCGCCAGAAAGCGGCCAGCTGGATGGCCGTGTCCTGGAGGTTGAATCGCATGTCTTGCTGGACCATATCCTGACAACTTTCTCCGCGCTTGCCCTGAGTGATGAGGAGTTTGGCTTTGCGATGGAACGGCTGATGCAGCGATGGGTCTATATGATGTTTGTTGACTGTCCGGAAATGATGGACGGTACGCTGGACCAGGTCGGGCAGTTTGTCTGCGAGGATATCGCCGAGGTCTGTGACGGTGACACCGATCACCGGAATTGATGCAATGTGGAAAGGAATGCAATGAAAAGGAAAATCGAAATCAATGTTGAGCGCAAGCAGCTCAACAATGTCCTGCAGCGCTGCCGGAACAGCCGTCATGGCGATAAACGGGGGAAAGTGATGCAGAAGCATCCCAAACAGTGGATGGATAGCCGGATGGACTGACCGTCCGTCAGGATTTCGGGGTGTTGTCCTGTGCGGTCCTGCGTTTCTTCGGTGTTGAGCCGATGATGCTGCCGCAGAGGACAAGCCCCAGGAACAGCAGCCAGATCATGGCGATGTTGAAATGCAGGGCAAGCCATATCATCAGTGCGAGACCGAGGATGATTTGGATGGGAATGGTGATGATGCGGTGCATAGCTGCTTTCAGTGTTGCCAGAAACAGAAAAAGCGCATCGAACCATGTCACAAAGTTGCCTTCGGATGTATTCAATCGCGCCCTTGAGTTCCAATTCTAGCGTATACGTTTCGCCTTGGAAAGCGGTTTTCCCGCTTATTTATCCCACAGCGCCCGGACATGGGCGGCAACACCCGAAGCGAGCCCCTCAAGTCCGTAGCCGCCTTCCAGCACAGAGACAATCCTGCCGTCACAGCATTCATCGGCAATCTTCATGATTTCCTGGGTGATCCAGAAGAAGTCGTCATCGGTGAACCGGAATCCGCCGAGCATGTCCTTGTAATGGGAGTCGAAGCCTGCGGAGATGAAGATAAGGTCTGGATTGAAGCGTTTGACCGCTGGCAGGATTTCATTCTCCATTGCATTGCGGAATTTCTTGGAATCTGCGCCACGTGGCATCGGGACATTGACGATGTTGTGGTCGATGCCGGTTTCATACTTCGCGCCGGTTCCTGGGTAGAACGGTGCCTGATGGGTCGAGCAGTAAAGCATTTCAGGGCGGTGGTAGAACGCATCCTGAGTACCGTTGCCGTGATGTACGTCAAAGTCGATGGTGGCGACTTTCTTGATGGTTTCTGGGTATTTGTGGACGGCCCATGCGGCACCGATTGCGGCATGGTTGAAGACACAGAAACCCATCGCACGGTCGGGTTCGGCGTGATGCCCGCATGGCCGGGTTGCGCAGAAGACATTCTCTGCCTCGCCTTTAACCACCATATCGACACCCATACAAGCAGCGCCGACACAGCTCATCACACAGTCCCATGTGCCTGACATCATGATGGTGTCTCCGCCATCGAGCGGTGTCCTGCCGAAGGTGTTTCTCAGGGATTCGATGCGGTGGATGTATTCAGGGGTGTGTACCAGCAGCAGCTGTTCCCGTGTGCCCAATGGTGCGAGACCCCAGACAAGATCCTCGAATTCAGGCTTGACGAGTGCGTCACGGACGGCAATGAGGCGTTCGGGACATTCTGGATGGTCGTATCCTGGTTCATGGCCCAGGCAGGCATCGGCGGTGAGGACAACAAGATTTCTCATGGTGTGCGGTCGTTGTTTGCAGTGGTTGGGCGGTTTCCGCCAGACATAATCCGCCTATTATATCGGGGTATAGATGAAAAACCACAGCTGTTGTGGGTGGCAGGTTCCCGCCAAGTGGAATTTCCCTGCCCAAGAGGATGAATGCTATCCGCTAGAGGAATATAATAAAAGCTCGTGCCGGTCGTTTAAGTGGAAGGACGCTGATGGTTTGGCTGACGGTTACCCTTGTCAGTTCACGTCTCGGAAGTGAGGGTTCGACTCCCTCCCGGCATTCCAGTTTCTTCCTTGCGATATGCCATTGGTTTTTCCCTGTCTGGCATGGAGCAGTTTTCATTTTCATAGGTGGCAAATACTTTACGGATCTGTCCTGTTGGGGATATCCTATGAATGGTCTTCAAAGACAGAATCAGTCATATCATTCAATAGACGATATTCCGTCTGGTCTGAACATTACTGCAGTGTTGGTTTCTTATTTTTATTGAGGAGAAGACAATGAAGAAAGCACTATTAGGAGCAGCAGTCCTTCTGGGTTTATCGATTGCAACGGCACATGCGAACTGCACGTACAGCAGCGCTCTCAGTGACATTGCTGTTGAAGATATCCAGGATGTTGAAAAAGCTAATTGTCCTAAGGGCAGCGCAGTCTTTGCGTTTGGTCAGGAACAGGTCTGTCTGAAAGCTGAAACCGGGAAAGCCAATGTCCCCGTCTATACTTATCAGGGCAAGACCTACACAATCGTCAAGAAAGGCACCCCAAAATATCCATATACCCTGAAGATCCAGTCAAAGGGCAAGGTCCAGAATATCGGCATGCAGCAGCATTGCAATGAATGAGCGGTGAGCCAGCTCAGGAACAATCCATTCTGATTGTGTGACACCCCTTTAAGTTGTTTGATGCTTAAAGGGGGTTTTCATATGGAAAACAAAAAAATCCCTGCCGGCAGGTATCTGGCAGGGATTCTTAGGGTGTGTGTGGGATTATTTCTGCCGTCTTTCTTTACGTTCTTCTTCGAGAATGGCTTCGATTTCAGCAAAGTCTCCGAATTCTTCATCGCGGAAGAGGAGTTTGTTGGATTTGCCGATATGGGTGACGGTTTCTTTTTTCCTGGTGTAGATGTAGTTGACGAAGCGGCCGCCTTCTTCTGTGCCTGTGAATTTCCAGCCGTACTGGTAGGCCTGATTCTGCACTTTCTTTGTTGCGTTGCCTCTCATCATGCCGTGTATGAGGAAGATGACAATCGGAATGCCGATGACAACGCAGAATACCCAAAGCATATATTTCTCCCGGAAATAACCATTGACAGGCTGACAAGTCTAGCAAAAGAAGTCCCTGTTTGACAGGATGAAGGCTGTCAATAACAAAAATCCATCACCCTTTATGGCATGATGGATTTATTTCCGTGTCCTAAAAGCCAATTCCTTGTCCAGGTATTTGATCAGCCAGTCGTTGATTTTTCTGGCGATCGGTATTGCCGTCTCCGAAACAACCTTGCCGTTGATGGCGATGACCGGAACTTTACGGTCTTCACCGATTTCGTCAGTGTTGCGGACCATCACGACAGTGGGCTGAACGCCTTTTGAGCCAAGGACGATGTCTTTTCTGACTGTCTCAGAAATACGGTTGTATGTCTCCACGCATTCCTGGGTTCGGCCATATATGCGAATATTCATTTTTTTAACCTAAAAAATGTTAAAAGAGGGAGTATGAGTACACCATACATAACGAGTGATTATTTTGAAATCAAATAAATTAGTAGCAATACTTCGAAAAAAATGAATCATCTATGACTGTAGGAGTAAAAATTCTTTAAAAAAGCAAAAAATACATCTTGTTGTGGGTGGTGGTAAAATCATCTGCGATTGTTGTGTTTTTGGCTTCGGGTAGCTGTCATCCGTCTGGATTGTGGATTCAGTGGATGTCTATCTGGATAGGGCAGAAAATCAATGGAAATGACATACGAAGACTGGTTGAAGAAAGTCACTGCTGATGGCAAGGAATTGCGGAATGTTCCTGATGAATTCATGACGGAGGAAATCTGTCTGGCTGCAGTCAAGGATTGGGGTATTGCGCTGCAGTTTGCCCCTGATTCGGTGAAGAGTCCTGAGGCATGCCGTGCGGCGGTGGAGCACTGGAGTGTTGCGTTGAGATATGTGCCGGAACCATTGAAGACGTATGAACTCTGTAAGCGGGCGGTGGAACGTGACGGCTGGATGCTGACTTATGTGCCGTTGGCGATGCGGAATGTCGAATTGTGCCGGATTGCGATGGAACATGATCCGAATGCATTTTCTGCCGTGCCTGATGCCTTGAAGACACTGGATATCTGTCTGATGGGGGTCCGCTATGCGGGTTCGATGCTGCGTTATGTGCCAGAGGCTATGCGGACAGCAGAGATCTGTCTGGCTGCGGTTGAACAGGATGGCTATGCCCTGGAATATGTGCCTGAGGCATTGCGGACTGATGAAATCTATCGTGCGGCGGTGAAGAGTTCTGCCCCTGTCCTGCGTCGTGTGCCGAATGATCGGAAGACGGAAGAGAACTGTCTGGATGCTGTTTCAAAGGATGGCGCGCTCCTGGCGGATGTGCCTGCTTCCATGAAGACCGAGACAATGTGTCTGGCGGCAATCCACAATAAATGTGCGGCGCTGCGTTATGTGCCGAATGCCCTGAAGACCGAGGATATCTGTGTGGCGGCGATCAAGGCGGATGCCGGTCTGTTGAAGTATGTGCCTGAATCCCTTTGGACGGAGGAACTGTGTCTGACCGCCCTGCGCAGCAGCCGTGGGTTCTCGCTGGCTCATGTTCCTGTCTCGCTGCGGACATCGACGGTCTGTCTGGAAGCTGTCCGCAAGGATGGCCACATGGTGACACAGGTGCCTGAAAATGTGCTGACGTTGGAAATCTGTCTGGAGGCTGTCCGTCAGTACAGCTGGGCGCTGCGTTATATTCCCGCTAAATTCCGGACGCATGAGGTTGCGATTGCGGCAGTTGAGCATAACGGCATGGTGCTGAAGGATATTCCTGAAACGTTGCGTTCTCCTGAAATCTGCATGGCGGCGGTCTCGAAGAGCGCCTGGGCGATGATTGATGTGCCGCCAGCCTACCGGTCGCCGGAAATCTATGCAGCGGCGGTGAAGAATGATGGATCCGTGCTGGAATATATTCCTGAGGAAGACCGTACGCCTGAGCTGTGCCTGGCAGCGGTGACCAGCAATGGGCGTGCGCTGCGTTATGTGCCGGATGCGCTGAAGACCGTTGATGTCTGCAAGGCGGCGGTGAAACATAACCGTCGGGGGATGCGTTATGTGCCCGAAGAGATGAAAACCCCTGAGTTCTGCCATTTTGCCGTCGAGAACAACGGGATTGCGTTGAAGTATGTCCCAAATGAACTGAAGACGCCTGAACTGTGTCTGATGGCCGTTGAGCAGACGGCTTATGCGTTGGAATTTGTGCCTGCAAAACTGAAAACGGCGGTGCTGTTGACGGCGGCGGGTGTCTGATTGGGGCGCGTAAGGTCTGGTGTCTTTGTTTTTATGATATAGGGAGTGTTCGGATGAAAAAGAGTTTGATTGCAGTGGCTGTTGCATTAAGTATCGGGATTCCTGCGGTGCCTGCGCATGCGGGGCTGTTCGATGGTTTTTTCAACTGGCTGTCTGATGCGTTCAGCAGCAAGTTGAAACAGCGGAAGAAGGATCAGGCGCTGGAAACGAAGGGGACAGCCGTGAACCAGTCGGAAAGAAGTGCGATTGCCAACCAGATCATGCCTGACCAGTATGGTGCTTACCGCAAGGGCAAGCAGTGCTGGGGCAAAAGCTGTATGACTGCCGACATCATGAACAAGGTGTCTTCACGTCATGGCACGCTCTATTATGTGCTGGCTTCTGATGAGAACGCCCAGGCTTATGATATGTATGCGCTGAAGCAGGTGAACGGCCGCTATAAGGTGCTGTCCAAGATGCATCATCAGGGGATGGGCATCAGTGGTGATGGGATGTTTATCCGCTTGGGCAACGATCTGTTTGGCTGGAATATCATGTCTGGCGATAAGGGGCAGTCAACGCTGATGGAAGATTATTTTGTCGTGCAGGATGAACAGATCCGCCATGTGGCAAGTATCCAGGAGTTTGGCCGGTCGAAACCATCCGGTACCGCCAATATCTATTCGGGTGACCTGAAGATGGGACGGAGCAGCGGTTCTGCATTCTATCCAATCAATGTGACGGTCAAGGGTGTGGAAAATGCCAAGGTGTCGTGTGCGACCTGTGAACTACGCGGCGGCAAGAAGATTCCAACCAAGACATATGTGTTTGAATATGACCAGCAGACGGGACGTTACCAGATGCCTGCAGGGTATCCAATGACGAAGACCCGGTTCTGAGGCTTTTGAGTGTGGCAAGACGAATCCCGCAGGGTGATACATGCGGGATTTCTGTTTTCAGCTGACCTGTGTATAGCGTTTGAGTGCTTCGATATAGTGTCTGGCATATCGGCTGGGGACGACTTTGTTATGGGTGATGTAGCCGATTTCCATGTAATCATCGACTTCAAGCGGGATGGCGATAATCTGTCTGCCGTTGAACTCGGTGTTCAGGACGCCACTGCAGATGGTATAGCCATTAAGTCCAATCAGCAGGTTGAACAGGGTTGCGCGGTCTCTTACCTGGATATTTTTCTTGCAGTCGAGGGTGCTCTGGATTTCTTCTGAGAAGTAGAAGGCGTTGTGTTCACCCTGTTCGTATGAAAGCCGTGGGTATGGATCAAGGTCTTCGAGTGTCACAGTCTGCTTTTTTGCGAGTGGATTGCCGCAACCGACGAAGACATGGGGTTTGGCAACAAACAGTGGGGTGAATGTCAGATCGTTTTCTTTGATGGTTTTCCTGAGAACGGTCTGGTTGAACGGGTTCAGGTAAAGGACGCCGACTTCGCTGCGGAGATGCACGACATCCTCAATGATCTCATAGGTCTGGGTTTCCCGAATGCGGAAATCATATTCATCGCCTCCCAGTTCTCTCAGCAGGTCCACGAAGGCCTCAACTGCAAAAGAGTAGTGTTGCGCGGAGACGCAGAAAAGGTGTTTTCCCGCGGCTTTGCCATGGTATTTCTCTCGGATGAGATTGGTCTGTTCAACGACCTGTCTGGCGTATCCGAGGAATTCTTCACCATCCGGTGTCAGGACAACGCCTTTATTGGTTCGGCTGAAAATTGTGATGCCCATTTCGCGTTCCAGCTCTTTGATGGAGGCAGTCAGGCTTGGCTGCGAGATGTACAGGGTTTTGGCGGCTTCGCTGATGGTGCCTTTAGTGGCGACAGCGATGAGGTATTTCAGCTGTTGCAGTGTCATGTTTTTCGTTCAATTCCTTGGCATATTCGAGGAAGTGCCCAGATAGGGGGGCTGCCATGCATCTTATTTTACACATCTGGGGCTGATGCATGGCAGGCCTTTCCTCAGGCATATTGATGGGCACGCAATGCCAGCGGCCTATCCATGTTTACAGGGAAGCACGGATATGCTTTGTGGCAGCGACCAGATTGGTCAAACTTGCCACGGTTTCTTTCTCACCTCGGGTTTTCAGGCCACAGTCTGGATTGATCCAGAGCTGTTGCTGCGGAATGCGCGCCAGCATTTCCTTAATAGCGGCTTCAATTTCCTGGACATCAGGCACACGGGGTGAATGGATGTCATAGACTCCTGGGCCGGTTTCTGTTTCAAATCCGTTGGCCTTGAGAGCGTCCAAAATGGTCAGTTTGGAACGGGATGCCTCAAAGGTAATGACATCGGCATCCATTGCGTCGATTTCTGGAATGATGTCCTCAAATTCGCTGTAGCACATATGGGTATGAATCTGTGTTTCCGGTCTGACTTTTGCGGAGCATAGACGGAACGCCTTGATGGCGAAGTCCAGATAATCCCTGTGCCAGTCAGCACGGCGCAATGGCAGTTTCTCACGGAGTGCCGCCTCATCGATCTGGATGATGCGGACACCGGCTTTTTCCAGTTCCAGAACCTCGTCACGGATGGCGAGTCCAATCTGGTTCATCATTTCTTCCGTGGAGATGTCTTCGCGTGGAAATGACCAGTTCAGGATGGTGACCGGCCCAGTGAGCATGCCTTTGACATCTTTGCTGGTCAGGGAATTCGCATAGGCGATGTAGTCAGTAGTGATGGATTTCTCACGCTTGATGTCGCCGAATACAATCGGTGGCTTCAAGCCACGGGTACCGTAGGACTGGACCCATGCATTGTCGGTGAACACATAGCCAGAGAGGTTCTCACCAAAGAATTCGACCATGTCATTGCGTTCGAATTCGCCGTGGACGAGAACATCAAGCCCGATTTTTTCCTGCAGGTCGATGCAGTCCTTGATGAATGATTTTGCATTCGCACGGTATTCTGCTTCGCTGATTTCGCCGCGGCGGAACTTTGCCCGGTTCTGCTTGACGGCGGCTGTCTGTGGGAAGGAGCCGATGGTGGTGGTTGGCAGTGGTGGCAGGTGGAGCAGACTGTGCTGGCGTTCCAGACGTGATCTGCGTGGCATCTCACGTTTGAAATCTGCGTCAGTCAGTGCGGCTGTGCGTGTCCTGACTTCGGTATCGGTTCTCAGTGTGCCCTGATGCAGTGCCTGATTGGCAATGTAAGCGGGGTCTTTTGTGTAGTCAGGCAGATCAGCAAGACGGCAGATCTCATGCAGTTCTTCCAGTTTTTCATGGGCAAAAGCGAAATGACGGGTGACTTCCGTCTTGAGTTTTGTTTCATTTTTCACCGTATAAGGCACATGCAGCAGGGAGCAGGATGTGCTGAGAACGACCTGTGGATTGATGGTCTGGAGCTCTTTGAGGGTTTTCAGAACATTTGCATAGTTGCTGCGCCAAATGTTCTTGCCGTTGACCAGACCAGCAAACAGGATTTTGTCTTTCGGGAAGCCGTTTGTCGCAACCAGTTCAGCAGTCTGTCTGCCTTCAATGAAATCGAGACCGATACCGTCGAATGGCAGGATGCAGACTTCGTTGTAGCAGTCACGGATATCGCCAAAGTATGTCTGGAGCAGCACTTTGACGTTGCCTTTTTCTGCCAATAGATGGGTGTAGAGCCTGATGAAGAATGTAGTGTCTTCCGTATTGAGGTCCATGACCAGATAAGGTTCATCGATCTGGAGCCATTCCACGCCGTTCGCATTGCATGCTTTCAGGATATCAATATATGCATTGAGTGTCGCGTCAGCGAAATCTGATGCAGATTTCCTGCCGGTGCATCGTGCCAGTTTCAGGAATGTGAATGGACCGATGACAACAGGTTTTGTCTTGATGCCGATACGTGATGCCTGTTTGAAACCATCGAGGAAAGCATCGGATTTCAATTTGATCTGAGTGGTGTCTTCAAGTTCCGGTACCAGATAGTGGTAGTTTGTGTTGAACCATTTTTTCATGGCGAGAGCCGTGGCATCACCTTGACGTCCCTGAAAACCACGTGCCATCGTGAAGTAGGTGCCGATATCATCCACTTTCAGGTCTGCATGGCGTTTTGGGATTGCACTGAGCATGTATGCGGTATCAAGCATGCTGTCATACAGTGAATAATCGTTGGATGGGATGAACGCATTGCCTGCTGTCTGCTGGATTTTCCATTGAGATGCTCGCAGGGTGGAGATTTCGGACAGGAGAGTGTGGGCGTCTATTTCGTGACGGAAGTATTTTTCGGTTGCCCATTTCAGTTCACGGTTGATGCCGATTCGTGGAAAACCAACGATGGAATACTGCATTTGTCATTACCTTTCATTAAAGCGATGGCGGTTGCAGCATCACATCGTTGCAATCAATGTGATGCTGCAAGAACGCCAACCATCCTGTTGATGGCGGGTTTAAGGGGGTGTCATGACATGTTTTTCAGTTTAGGTGTATCGATTTGGACTGTAAAATACCGATTTCCTGCGGTTTGATATAGTTTCTTTCTATGGTGTTGGGAGGGCTATTCAACATCGTCGTCATGCTGAGGTGGTGCATCTTCCAGATTTTCGTCATGTGGTATCAGATTGACGAGGAAGGAGGCGCCGACACCGATGAGTGTGTCGATGATCCGGTCCCAGGCGAAAGCGGTGGTGCTGATGTCCATGCCATGTGAGATGGTGACGCTGAGGAAGGCCACGCAGGTGATGTTGGTCAATGCGCTTTTACGCATGAAGTCGAACACAAGGTGTGCGCCCGGGAATGGCTGTTTGATATGCCATCTGGTTGGGAGTCTGATGGTTCTGAACCATTCTGCCAGGACCATCAGGGGAAGGATGCAGAATGAAATCAGTGTGTATCGGACGACAGGCTGGTTGAGGTAAGCCATCTGTCGGATGAGGAAGAGGATGCCCATGCCGGTGAAGCCACCGATCAGTGTGCCGACCGTCCGGTTGATGCCAACCCGCAGTGTGCTGCGTGTATCGGTTTGCGTGCAGATAATGGCGGCAATCCCTGCGTAGAAGGGAATGTTGGTGCCAATATCAAAAATCTCGTAGATGATGCAGCAGATGAAAACAGCCGCGGTTGATTTTAAAATCCGTTTTTCCATATTCCTGTCAGGCATACGAGGGAATTTCAGTTTAGCAGTGTCAAAGATATGTTTTTTCTGAGCGTTCCTTCGGAAATCATGTTTTGGAAAAAAGACTTGAATCGTGTCTGCGTCGGTTCTATCATTTCGATGCCTGCCGTTTCTGGCGGGCATTTTTAATTTGATGAAGGAATGATGATGAAAAGATTTCTGTCTGGTGGGATTGCTGTCCTGATGCTCTGCTCGCTGTTGGCAGGCTGTGGCGACAAGGATAAAACAGCGGCATCCGGATCTGGAGCGCCTCAGGCTGATCAGGCCTGGGTACAGGCGCCAGGAGAAGTGCTGAAGGCCTATGTCTCCGCAATGGCTGAGGAAAAGGTTGATGATGCCCTGAAGCTGGTCTATGTCCCTGATTTCAGCAAGGTCAAGTCCGACAAGGCTTCGCCTGAGATGATGCAGAAGTCGTTCACGAATTATGTGACGATGAGACTGTATGAATCCAAGTTCAATCTGGACAAGATGGGTGGGCTGGATTCCGTCACAACCGGCAAGGTGACTTATTTCAGCAAAGGCGCAGACGGCAAGGGTGTCGAAGTGCAGGAAGCTGATGTGAAGGAAGGCAGTATTGCCCGTGTTGCAATGACACTGAAACTGAAAACCGGCAAGAGCAATGAAGCCGCAATGATGCTGATGCGTGCGGTTGATGGCTGGAAGGTTCTGGTGCCAATCGAAGGCAAGAAAGAAGCCAAGAAATAATGCCAGGCTGGCGGAGGCTTGCAAGGTCTCCGCTTGACTTCTATTATGTTGCCGTGTGCCGATGGTTGATGGTATTTTTACCGAGGGTAACAGTGCTGTTGTAATTTCTGTCGCATCGTCTTGATAGGCTTTTCTCCTGTTGAAAAGCCTGTTAGAATTTCATTTTTAAAAATTTGGCTTAAACCGTAATACATTCATGACTACTATCCGTCTTAAAGAAAACGAACCATTCGAAGTGGCAATGCGCCGCTTTAAACGCACCATCGAAAAAACCGGTCTGCTGACCGAACTGCGTGCCCGCGAATTCTACGAAAAACCAACCGCTGAACGTAAGAGAAAACTGGCTGCAGCCATCAAACGTCATTACAAACGCATCCGTAGCCAGCAGCTGCCTAAGAAGATGTATTGATTTCCTGCTGGGTCTAAAAGACCGCAGACAAAGCGAGGTTTTACAGCCTGATTCAATTCCCGTTCCGGTGAGGCCGTGGCGGGTTTTGCTGTTTATAGTGTTTAACAATTTCCTTTCCATTGGAGAACAGGATGAGCCTGAAAGAACAGATCACCGCTGATATGAAAGCGGCAATGCGTGCGAAAGAAATGAAACGTCTGGGGACTATCCGGATGCTGACTGCCGCAATGAAACAGAAAGAAGTCGATGAACGCATCGAACTCGATGACAAGCAGATTGTTGCCATTGTTGAGAAGATGATCAAGCAGCGCAAGGATTCCATTGAGCAGTTCATCGCAGGCAACCGTCCTGATCTGGCTGAAAGCGAACAGGCTGAAGTTGAAGTGCTGTCTGCCTATATGCCTGAACAGATGTCTGAAGCGGAAATCGCCGCCGAAGTCGCTGAAGCTGTCAAAGGCGCATCTGGTCCTAAGGATATGGGCAAGGTCATGGGTGCGCTGAAAGGCAAGCTGGCCAGCCGTGCAGACATGGGTGTTGTTTCCAAACTGGTGAAACAGGCTCTGATGGGGTGATTTCCCATCTGTAACCCGGGCGGGGGACGGTCTTCCGCCTGGATTCTTTTCTCTGTCAATTTCCATCGTTGGCTTCTGGATGCCGATGATGTTTCTGTTGGGGCGCTGTTTCTGTGATTCCGCAATCGTTCATTCAGGATCTGCTTACCCGAATCGAGATTCTCGAGGTGGTGGGCAACCGCGTCCAGCTCAAGAAAAAAGGCGCCAATTACTGGGCGTGCTGTCCTTTCCATTCTGAGAAAACCCCGAGTTTTTCCGTCAATCCCGCTAAACAGTTCTACCACTGTTTCGGCTGTGGGCGGTCTGGTTCCGCCATATCCTTCCTGATGGATTACAGCGGTCTGACCTATCCAGAGGCGATTGAGGAGCTTGCCCGCGGGATCGGTGTGCCTGTGCCGCATGATGGCCCTCAGATTTCAAAGGAGCAGCGCGTTGAAAAGCAGGCAAAGACACTTGCATTGACCGAGGTGATGTCGCGTGCGGACGGTTTTTACCGCAGGCAGCTGCGAGGTGCATTGGACGCCATCGACTACCTGAAAGGGCGGGGACTGACCGGCGAGATCGCCGCGCGTTTTGGGCTGGGTTATGCGCCGGATTCCTGGACGCCGCTCCAGCAGTGTTTTGAGCGCTATGAGGCGAAAGAACTGACGGAATCCGGTTTGGTGATTGACCGCAGCGATGAGGGAGACGGCAGGACAAAGCGCTATGACCGTTTCAGAGGCCGCATCATGTTTCCGATCCGCAATGAGCGTGGACAGGTGATCGGTTTCGGGGGCAGGGTGTTGGACAAGAGTGAACCGAAATACCTGAACTCGCCGGAAACACCGCTTTTCAGCAAGGGCAATGAGCTGTATGGGCTGTTTGAGGCCCGTATGGCAATCCGCGAGGCAAAGTATGCGCTGGTGGTTGAAGGCTATATGGATGTCGTGGCACTGTCCCAGCTGGGTTTCCCGCAGGCGGTGGCAACACTGGGGACGGCCTGTACCGAGATGCATGTCCGCAAGCTGTTCCGTCATACCGACCATATCGTGTTTTCGTTTGATGGCGATACCGCTGGGCGTCATGCCGCTGAACGGGCGATGGAATCCTCGCTGAAGCTGGTGGATGACGCGCATCGTGTCTCTTTCCTGTTCCTGCCGCCTGAGCATGATCCCGATTCGTTTATCCGGGAATTGGGGCCTGAGGCTTTTGAGCGGGCTGTTGCTGGCGCTATGCCGTTATCCTCATTCCTGATGCAGCAGATCCTGCAGGGGGCGGATCTGGACTCCATGGAGGGGCGTGCGGCGATGCTGGGCCGCGCACGGCCCTGGTGCAGTGTGATGAAGCGTTCGGCACTTCGGGTCCAGATTGTCCGCAAGCTGATCGATCTGGCGAAGATGCCTGAAAACGATGTGCTGCCACTGCTGGGGTTCTCGCCCCGTAAACCGTCTGGGAACCGGCAGGGGGCTTCCAGCTGGCGTCAGCCGGGTATGGTGGGCAATGGCCGTCCGGGTGATGGTCAGAGGCGTCCTGTCATGGCGGCTGGTGCGCGTACCCGGATGCCGGAACTGACATGGCAGGTGCTGCGGATGCTGGTGCATTTCCCGGGGTTGGTACAGACTTTGCATGATGAGGATGTCGAGATCATTGCTGGGGAATCCGGAGATGGTTATGCGCTTTTCCGGATGGTGACTGACCGGATTGAGTCGCTGGGGTCTGGCGGACAGCAGGCGGTGAATTATGCCGCGCTTGTTGAATCACTGCGGGCAAGCGGTCTGCCGTTCACCGAGCAGCTGGTCCAGGAAACGATGGAAGATGGTTTCAATGAGGTGATGGCTGTTGCCCAGCTGCATGGGGCTATCCGGCAGATGCGTTTCCGGCAGATTGACCGCCGTATGACGGAGCTGCTGGCATCCAAGGAAGGCGACTGGCGGACGCATTACCGTGAACTGCAGGCGGAACGCGATGCGCTGCAGAATCAGGCAAAACAGGAAAATGAACAGACCTGGAGTCAGATGGATTCCATGGGGGTGGATCAGATAAACTCCGAAGGGGCTTGACTAATTGAGGATTTTTCTGTATCAGATTTGTTTGAAGTATCGGGATTTGTTATAATAAAAAATTTTTAATAGGGGCTCAACCTTCTGCCAGTGTGGGGGAGGGGGGAGTTGTTCCTGTTTGATGGAATGTCGGGGTCATTTCCTGACATCGATTCATGCTAAAACGGACTTAAAAGGACGACATGGAAAAATCAGATCAGAATGCTGCAATTGAAACCACTCCTGTAGAGGCTCCTGTCAAGAAACGGGGGCGTAAGACCGTGAATGAAACTGCGGCAGAATCCACTGTAGAGGTATCTGCCAAGAAATCAAGGAAGAAATCTGCGAAGGCATCTGTTGCCGAAGAAGTGGTTGAAGCACCGGCTGCTGAGGCAGTTGTGGAAGCTCCTGCTGTTGCAGAGGCAGCTGAGCCTGCTGTTGTCATCAAGAAGAAAAACCGTGGACGTAAGTCTAAGCTCCAGAAAGAAGCGGAGGCTTCTGCACAGGAAGCTGCAGCGGAAACTGCAGCCAAGGCGTCCACTTCTGACAGTGGTACTGTCATCATGACTGATGAGGCATCACTGGCGCAGATCGATACTTCCAGTTACGTCCTGCCGACCGAAAAGGTACCGGGACGCCGTGGCCGTAAATCAAAAGAAGCCCAGCCTGAAAGCGATGAGCTCTCTGCCATCAATGCGATGGAACGTGAAGAGCTGAAGAAGGCAAGCAAACGCAGCCAGCGTCAGAAAGAAAAAGCACTGCTGTCCGGAAATCTGGGGGATTCGGAGGCATCCGAGGAAGAACTGGAACACCGCCGCGAACGTCTGAAACTGCTCATCAAGATGGGTAAGGAACGTGGTTATCTGACCCATTCCGAAATCAACGACCATCTGCCTGACGGGTTCAATGACAGTGACCAGATTGAAGGGATTATCAGCACCTTCAATGATATGGGCATCAATGTGGCGGAAGTCGCCCCAGACCAGGAAGACCTGCTGCTGAATGACAATGCTGTCAACGGTGCAACTGAGGAAGAAGCGGAAGCTGCGGCGGAAGCAGCCCTGGCAACAGTCGATTCTGAATTCGGCCGCACGACCGATCCAGTCCGTATGTATATGCGTGAAATGGGTTCTGTAGAGCTGTTGACCCGTGAAGGCGAAATCAAGATTGCAAAACGCATCGAGGAAGGCCTGAAGAACATGATCACGGCGATTTCTTCCTGCCCAACCACTATTTCGGAAATCATTCTGGCGGCCGCTGACATCCGTGATGGCCGTACTGAAGTCGATGACATTGTGGATGGGATGGCGGATCTTGATGAGTCTGCCGAACCTGATTCCGAAATGCCTGCTGCTGATGATGATTCAGATGATCTGGACAACGACAATGATGGGGATGATGATACCAAAGACGATGAAGAAGATGAATCTTCTTCTGGTTCTGTCGGTGCAAGCCTGTCCGCTGAAGACCGCGAAGCATTGAAAGCCGATGCGCTGGCACGTTTTGCCCGTATTGAGGAACAGTTTGCAATCATGCAGGCCGCTTTCAAGAACGAAAGTGGCAAGGATGGTTACGGCTCTCTTGCTTATGTGGCTGCGCACGAAGCCATCTCTGAAGAACTGCTGGGTGTCCGGTTCACCGCCCGTTTCACTGAAAAACTGTGCGACAACCTGCGTGAACAGATGAAGTCTGTCCGTGGTATCGTGAAGGACATCCTGAAAGTCGCCGTTGACCGATGCGGTGTCCCACGTCAGTATTTCATCACTGAATTCCCAGGCAATGAAACCAATCTTGACTGGGTGGAAAATGAGATCTCTGCCGGTCATCCATACAGCCCATTGCTGGAACGCAGCCGTCCAGTCATCCATGAACATCAGCGCAAGCTGATCGCCATCGAGGAAATGGTCAGTATGCCACTGGGCGACCTGCGCGAAATCGAGAAGAAGATGCTGGCGGGTGAAAGCCATGCCCGCAAGGCGAAGAAGGAAATGACCGAGGCGAACCTGCGTCTGGTCATCTCCATCGCGAAGAAATACACCAACCGTGGCCTGCAGTTCCTGGATCTGATCCAGGAAGGCAATATCGGTCTGATGAAGGCGGTCGACAAGTTCGAATACCGCCGCGGTTACAAGTTCTCGACTTATGCAACCTGGTGGATCCGTCAGGCAATCACCCGTTCTATCGCTGACCAGGCCCGTACGATCCGTATTCCTGTCCACATGATTGAAACCATCAACAAGATGAACCGTATTTCCCGTCAGATCCTGCAGGAAACCGGTGCTGAGCCAGATCCAGCAACACTGGCGGAAAAGATGGATATTCCTGAGGACAAGATCCGCAAGATCATGAAAATCGCGAAGGAACCAATCTCGATGGAAACCCCAATCGGTGACGATGATGATTCCCATCTTGGCGATTTCATCGAAGACAACAATACGTTGGCCCCTGCGGATGCGGCACTGCATGCTTCCATGCGCAATGTCGTGAAGGATGTGCTTGATTCCCTGACACCACGTGAGGCGAAAGTCCTGCGTATGCGTTTCGGTGTTGAAATGTCTGCCGACCATACTTTGGAAGAAGTCGGCAAGCAGTTCGATGTGACCCGTGAACGTATCCGTCAGATTGAAGCAAAGGCACTGCGTAAGCTGCGTCATCCTTCCCGCTCTGACAAGCTGAAGAGCTTCCTGGAGGGAAACTGATATAATACCGTCTCCATAGGGCCTATAGCTCAGTTGGTTAGAGCAGGGGACTCATAATCCCTTGGTCGTAGGTTCAAGTCCTACTGGGCCCACC
>CAVJQJ010000029.1:0-4600 GCA_963651715.1 Anaerovoracaceae bacterium | reverse complement strand
GTTATATCTTCAAACCATTGACCGTGACACCTTTCCGTCTTTGTATAAAACGAAAGCAGACAACCAGATTCTTGAGGCCGTTGCGGAATTAACCCAAAAAGAAAAAAACAAACAGGTTGTTCTCGTTTCCAAAGATATCAATATGAGGTTAAAAGCCCGAGTGCTGGGATTATCCGCTGAGGACTATTTCAATGACCGGGTACTTGAGGATTCTGAACTGCTTTATAGCGGCATTCTTCAATTGTCAGACCATTTCTGGCAGGACCATGGTGACAATCTGAGAACGCGAGCAGAAAAGGATCACCACGGCTTCAATCAAACCATTTATACCCTACACGGTCCCGTTCTTCCCTCTCTGCATCTCAATCAATTTGTCTATCTGACACAGGAACAAGGCAACGTATTTCAAGCCCGAGTAACTGCCGCAAACAAAACAGATGCATCAATCAAGACAATCCACAATTATCTAGATGAGAAAAACAATGTTTGGGGAGTGACCGCTAGAAATCTGGAACAGAATTTTGCCCTGAATCTCTTGATGGATCCAGATATTGATTTTGTCACGCTAGTCGGTCAAGCTGGCACCGGGAAAACGCTGCTTACCCTCGCCGCAGGACTCTCACAGGTGTTTGAAAACCAGCGGTACAACGAGATTATCGTAACCCGATCAACAATTCCTATCGGTGAGGAAATTGGTTTCTTACCCGGCACAGAAGAAGAAAAAATGACCCCGTGGATGGGAGCGTTGGACGATAACATCGAAGTCTTATCATCCAGCGACGGCAGTAAAGGGGCATGGGAACAGGAAACTGCCCAAGAACTGGTCCGTTCCCGTATATCCATTAAATCCATGAGTTTCATGAGGGGGAGAACATTCGTCAAGAAATTCCTTATTATTGATGAGGCCCAGAATCTGACACCCAAGCAGATGAAAACCCTGATTACCCGTGCAGGACCTGGCACGAAGATTGTCTGCTTAGGCAACCTCGCCCAGATTGATACTCCCTACCTCACTGAGGGATCAAGCGGCCTGACGTATGCGGTTGACCGTTTTAAAAACTGGCGTCACAGTGGACATATCATTCTTTCCAGAGGTGAGCGTTCCCGATTGGCAGACTATGCCAGTGATAATCTATAACAAAAAGCCTCCATTTCACACACATGAAATGGAAGCTTTAAAAGACCGCAAACAGTTATTTATTGAAAACAATCCTGTCATTTTCGACATCAATCTTGATGATATCGCCTGGACAGAATTTTCCTTTCAGGATTTCTTTTGAGAGCGGATTCTCAATGAGATTCTGAACAGCACGTTTCAGAGGTCTTGCCCCGAATAAAGGATCAAACCCGGCAGATGCAATCTTCTGCAATGCCTTTTCAGAAACATCCATTGACATATCCATTCCAACCAATCTCTTATTGAGAAGCCCCAACTGGATACCAGCAATAGAACCGATATTCTTTTCGTCCAATGCGTGGAATACAACAATCTCATCCACACGGTTAATGAATTCAGGTCTGAAATGCTGCTGGACTTCTCCCATGACAGCATCTTTGATTTCTCCCTGTTCCCGGCCACTCATGGACTGGATTAAATGCGATCCCAGATTGGAAGTCATGACAATCACTGTATTCTTAAAATCGACGGTGCGTCCCTGCCCATCTGTCATTCGACCATCATCCAAAACCTGCAACAGGACGTTGAATACATCTGGATGCGCCTTTTCGATTTCATCCAGAAGAATGACGCTATAAGGTTTCCTGCGCACAGCCTCGGTCAGATAACCGCCTTCTTCATATCCGACATATCCTGGAGGCGCCCCGATAAGGCGGGCAACAGAATGTTTTTCCATGAATTCGCTCATGTCGATTCGAATCATGGCATCTTCAGTATCGAAGAGGAATGATGCCAAAGCCTTGCACAATTCTGTCTTACCAACACCAGTAGGTCCCAAGAACATGAAAGAACCATACGGACGGTTTGGATCAGAAAGACCTGCACGGGAACGGCGGATTGCTTCAGAAACAGCAACGACTGCCTCATGCTGACCAATCACCCGTTTATGCAATTCATCTTCCATACGCAATAATTTCGCACGCTCTCCTTCCATCATCTTGGATACAGGGATACCTGTTGCTCGAGAAACAACCTCTGCAATTTCTTCCGCGTCCACTTCTGTGCGGAGCAGTTTCGGACGGTCGCCAGACCTGTTTCCAGCAGTTACCGCATCACCTTCAGCTTTCAAGCGTTTTTCCAATTCAGGCAGCTTCCCGTACATCAGTTCAGACATCTTCTGATAGTCACCCTGACGTTTTGCCTCATCAATCTGGAGCCGGACCTTTTCGATTTCTTCCTTGGTATGCTTGGAACCTTCAACAGATGCCTTCTCAGCTTTCAGAAGCTCATCATAATCAGCGTATTCTTTTTCAAGACGCTTGATTTCTTCCTCAATCAAAACCATCCGCTTCTTAGATGCTTCGTCTTTCTCTTTCCTGACAGCTTCTCTTTCGATTTTCAACTGAATAATCCTGCGGTCGAGTTTATCCATAACCTCAGGCTTGGAATCAATTTCCATCTTGATTCTTGACGCAGCTTCATCAATCAAATCAATGGCCTTATCAGGCAGGAAACGATCTGTGATGTATCGGTTGGAAAGTTCTGCTGCCGCAACAATCGCTGGATCAGAAATCTCAACACCATGATGCATCTCATATTTCTCCTGCAAACCACGAAGGATTGCAATGGTATCTTCTACCGATGGTTCATCCACTATAATCTTCTGGAACCGACGTTCCAATGCCGCATCTTTTTCGATGTATTTACGGTATTCGTCCAACGTGGTCGCACCAACGCAATGCAACTCACCACGGGCCAATGCTGGTTTCAGCATATTGCCAGCATCCATTGCCCCTTCAGATTTACCAGCACCAACCATTGTGTGGATTTCATCAATGAAGACAATGTCCTGACCTTCATCTTTTGCCAGTTCATTCAGTACCGCTTTCAGGCGTTCTTCGAATTCCCCCCTGAATTTTGCCCCAGCCAACAAGGCTGCCATATCCAGAGCAAGAACGCGTTTCCCTTTCAGACTTTCAGGAACCTCATCATTGACAATCCGCTGTGCAAGCCCTTCAACAATAGCTGTTTTACCAACACCTGGTTCACCAATAAGTACTGGATTGTTTTTTGTTCTACGCTGAAGGACCTGAATTGCACGACGGATTTCATCATCCCGACCAATAACAGGGTCGAGCTTACCCTTACGGGCACGTTCGGTAAGATCCAATGTATATTTTTTCAACGCTTCACGCTGATTTTCAGCATCTGCAGAATTCACGTTTCCATCTCCTCTGATTGAAGTTATAGCGGACTCCAGTGCACTTTTTGTCAATCCAGCTTCACGTGCCAATCTGCCGGCTTCAGATTTATCTTCCAGCAACGCCAAAAGGACCATTTCACTGGCGATATATTCATCTTTCCGTTTCAAAGACTCACGTTCGGTAAGATTCAGCAGATTAATCAAATCCCGACCAATCTGGATATCTCCACCATTGCCGGTTACTTTAGGCAAACGTTCCAATGACGATTTAAGAGAAGATTCCAGTCTGCCAACATTCACCCCAGACTGCTGCAACAGGGAACGGGTACTCCCATCATTCTGCTGCAACAACGCCATTAACAGATGGATTGGTTCGATATACTGATTATCATTACCCAAAGCGAGACTATGTGCATCAGAAATCGCTTCCTGCAACTTAGTCGTTAATTTATCTTGACGCATGACAACCTCCAATTTGTTGTGATATTGCTCATATAGGGAGCAAAATACAAAATTTCAAGAGTTTCCATGACAAAAATTTAAAAAAATTTACACTTACAAAACCAAAGCTTATCTCCCTTCTGTTAGGCAATGCAGAAGATAATTGATGTTGTTTCCTCTTAATGGGAAATGAGAAACTGCCGAAAACTTAAAAACTCGACAGTGCCTTGTAAGTTGCAAAACCAGCCAGGCACAGCAATACCGCACCAGCAACATGAACGAGGAGCTGTACTCCCGCCCATATATACTCGCCTCTTTGAAGAAGCATGACTGTCTCAGAAGAAAAAGTTGAAAATGTGGTCAGCCCTCCCATGAATCCTGTCACAATCAACAATCTCCATTCTGGACTGATACCACTATGGCTGCTAAAGAAAGCTGATGCAATGCCAATCAGATAGCCTCCAGCAAGATTGGCGGTCAATGTACCCAATGGAACATGAGCATGCACGTTATTCAGTAAATTACCAAGAATCCAACGTAACCATGCCCCACATGCAGCGCCAACTCCTACGGCAAGCCAATTCATAATTTTCCTTTCAATATGAAATAACTTAAATGCTATTTCATGTTTTTAACAAGTGGATGGAAATTTCAGACAAGCATAAAAAACGCCCTCCTCCACATCCAAGTGGAAAGTCAGGCGTCATCAGCTGTTAGACAGCGGTTCTTCGAAGGCGAACACCATCACCTTATGCGAACAAGCATAATTCCTATTCGAAAAACATTCAACTTATATTGTTATTTCAAACTGTCTTCCATCGATTGGAGATGGTCTCATC
>CAVJQJ010000028.1:0-4572 GCA_963651715.1 Anaerovoracaceae bacterium | reverse complement strand
CTTCAGTAGAGATATCACGGGCAAACTGCATTTCATGAGTGACAATCACCATAGTCATCCCCTGTTCTGCCAAAGAACGGATGACAGACAGCACTTCTTCAACAAGTTCAGGATCCAGTGCACTGGTCGGTTCATCAAATAGAATGACATCTGGATGCAGCTCCAATGCCCGCGCAATCGCAACACGCTGCTGCCCCCCAGATAACTGGGCGGGATAAAGTCCGCCTTTGTCCGCCAGTCCAACCATCTCAAGATATGAATTTGCCTCATCAATACATTCCTGACGGTTGCGTTTCTGGACAATGACCGGTCCCTCGATGATGTTCTCCAGTGCTGTCCGATGGCTGAAAAGGTTATATGACTGGAAAACCATGGCGGTCCTGCGGCGAAGACCGAGAATCTGGTCTTTGGTGGCATGATGCAGGTCAACTTCGACATCGCCAATCTTCAGATGCCCTTCGTCAGCCTTCTCAAGAAAATTCAGGCAACGAAGAAATGTCGTCTTTCCTGAGCCACTTGAGCCCAGGAAAGGAGCACGTTTCTCCCTATCCTGATGACCTGATGATGTATTGATTTAAAAAACTTCCTGTAAGACTTTTTGCAGGAAGTTTTTTTATGCTTGGGGAAATACCCTCACTGATTTCCGAAACCCTGTTGTTATCGCTTATACTGTCTGAACGTGACAGCATGGATAGAGGACATTGTGCATTTCAAATACGGCAAGACCGAAACAGATTTCCTGAAAGCCAAGGATGCCCGGTTGGGTGAGGTCATCGATCGGATTGGGGCGATTGAACGCACGGTTCATACCGACCTGTTCACTGCTGTGGTGCACAGTATTGTTGGCCAGCAGATTTCCAATAAAGCGCGTGAAACAGTATGGGGGCGGGTAACTGCCCTGTTGGGAACGGTGGAGGCGGCACATATCCTGAACGCGGGGCCAGAACGTCTGCAGGCATGCGGGATGTCTTTCATCAAGGCCGGCAATATCCTGGATTTCGCCGGCAAGGTCCATTCGGGGGCATTCAATCTGAAAGCGGTTGAGGCCATGAATGATGCGGATGCGATTGAGGCGTTGTCTTCACTGAAAGGCATCGGTATCTGGACAGCGGAGATGATCCTACTGTTCTGCCTGCAACGACAGAATATTTTCAGCTTTGGCGATCTTGCCATCCAGCGGGGGCTTCGGATGGTGTATCACCACCGCAGGATTGACCGTCAGCGCTTTGAGAAGTACCGCCGCCGTTTCAGTCCCTACTGCAGTGTTGCCAGCCTGTATCTCTGGGCGGTATCTGGCGGTGCGATTCCTGAGATGAAAGACTATGCCCCGAAGACAAAGGTAACCCCACGAATCCCCCGCAAGAAACAGGCCACCACATGATTGCTGTCTCACACTATGCCTCCCCTGTCGGTGACATCACCTGCGCCGGCACAGACAGCCATCTGGTCGGCTTATGGCTGGCAAACCAGAAGTATTTTGCCGCTACGCTGAAGGAAACGCCTGTCACGGATGGCCATCACCCTATCCTGCTACAGACGAACGATTGGCTTGACCGTTATTTCGCAGGCGAAAAACCATCCCCCCAAGACCTGCCTTTGGCGCCCAATGGCAGTGATTTCCGAAAAGCTGTCTGGCGGATTCTCTGTGAGATTCCTTATGGGGAAACGGTGACGTATGGTGATATCGCGAAGCAGATTGCCCAACAGCGTGGCACTCCCCGTTTTTCAGCCCAGGCGGTGGGCGGTTCGGTCGGACATAATCCGATTTCCATCATCATTCCATGCCATCGGGTCATTGGCTCGAATGGCAGCCTGACCGGCTATGCGGGTGGCATTGAGGCAAAGCGCTGGCTACTGTCATTTGAATGCCCTTGATTCTCTTTTCAGGACTAGCTGAACCGCCCCCTATCCGCTGACATCCCTCCAACAGTATCTGGAGCAGATGGTTCAGTTACTGTTCCGTCATTGACAACGGCCAACATCCCTCAATATTTTAAAAGCCTCTATGAGATTTGGTTCGAAAAAACCTGACATTCCCCTCCAGCAAACCGATACCTTAATCTGTGATTTTCACGCATCATGCTTATAACGAGATTCAAAGTTGACTGAACCTTTTATAAAGGAGTGTACCATGAGAATCTGTAAACTTCGTGATTTAGAAGTATCCGCCGTCGGTTTTGGCTGTATGGGATTCAGCCATGGTTATGGCGTGACTCCGACCGAATCTGAATCCATCCACCTGATGCAACAGGCCTTTGATCTGGGCTGCACGCATTTCGATACTGCAGAAGCCTACGGTCCTTATCTCAATGAGGAACTGGTTGGTAAAGCGGTGAAACCTTTCCGTGACCAGATTGTTCTGGCAACCAAGTTTTATCCACAAACCCTGTCTGGACAGGAAGCCTGGCCAGAAGCCAAGCTGACCCGTTCAAGTATCCGCAAAGCCCTTGAAGATTCCCTCCACCGTCTGCAGACGGATTATGTCGACATCTATTACCAGCATCGTGTGCCTGATGACAGCGATCCAGAAGAAGTCGCGTATTGGATGGGAGAGCTGATTCAGGAAGGGAAAATCCGCGGTTGGGGGCAGTCACAGCCGACCGAGGAGCAGCTCCGCAAGGCGCATGCGGTCACCCCGCTGACGGCCGTCCAGAGCGAATATTCCATGATGGAACGGATGTTTGAGAAAGATGTGATTCCAGCCTGTAAAGAACTGGGCATTGGCTTCGTGGCTTTCTCACCGATGGCAAATGGTTTCCTCAGCGGGAAATATGGTCTCCATTCCGTCTATGAAGGCGACGATGTCCGTCGTGCCATCACCTGTTTCCGCAAGGAAAACCTGATTGCCAATCTACCATTGCTCATTGCCCTCAAGCTCTTTGCCAACCGGAAGAACGTCACGATGGCACAGATTGCTCTGGCATGGATGATGCACGGCAATGATTTCATCACTCCGATTCCCGGCATGCGAAGCCATCTCCGCCTGGTCGAAAACCTCGGCGCAGCGGATGTTAAGCTCACAGATGAGGAATTTGCGGAAATCAATGAAGCATTGAGCAAGATTGAAATCCATGGCAACCGCACCGATGAGGATATCCTGGCTATGGGGAACATCAAGGCAGTTGCCTGATTTGACAAACAGACTACCTTAACATTGAGGGGAGTCTGATGGCATAAACCCAGGGGGGAGACGACACGTACCACACTGTCATCTCCCCCCCTTTTTTTGTCGCATAACTGCACAAAACAGTCTACTTATGCAAATATATCGACTGTTACTTATTTATCGAGGATCTTGCATGTCTATCTGGAAAAAGACCGCCTTAACTCTGGGACTGTTCGGTGCACTCTCAATGATGAGTGGTTCTGCTATTGCCGAACAGTCAATCGGCATCAAAAACAATACGACACAAGGAACAAAAATGGAAACTGAAAAACTGAGCCTTGGACAGGCATGGGACAAGGTTTTCCCAAAGAGCGACAGGATCATCCACAGTAAAGTCACTTTCGTCAACCGCTTTGGCATTACGCTGGCGGCAGACATGTATGTCCATAAAAATGCAACAGGCAAACTGCCTGCGATTGCTGTCTCTGGTCCCTTTGGCGCAGTCAAAGAGCAGTCTTCAGGCCTTTATGCACAGAAAATGCTGAAAGAGGTTTCCTGACCATTGCCTTCGCCCCATCCTATACCGGTGAAAGCGGCGGCAAGCCACGCTATGTCGCGTCCCCTGACATCAATACCGAGGACTTTTCAGTGGCTGTCGATTTCCTGTCACTGCAACCCAATGTCGATCCTGCCCGTATCGGCATCATCGGCATCTGCGGCTGGGGCGGTTTTGCTTTGAATGCCGCAGCCATGGATACCCGCATCAAGGCAACGGTCGCCTCCACGATGTATGACATGAGCCGGGTAACCAGCAACGGTTATTTTGACCAGATGGATAAAAATGCCCGCTATAAAGCCCGTCAGGATTGGAATGCCCAGCGTCTTGCCGATTACAAGAGTGAGCAATACAAATTAGGCGGTGGTGTGCCTGATGTCCTGCCAGCTGATGCACCGTTTTTCGTCAAGGATTACTTTGATTACTACAAGACAAAACGCGGTTACCATCCACGCTCACTGAACTCTAATGGCGGTTGGAATATTACTTCCTGGCTGTCTTTTGCCAATACACCACTGCTTGCACATGCAGATGAAATCCGCAATGCCGTGCTGATCATTCATGGTGAGAAAGCGCATTCACGTTATTTCAGCGAAGATGCTTTCAAGAAACTGAAAGGCGACAATAAGGAATTGATGATTATCCCAGGGGTAGTCCATACGGATCTGTATGACAGGAAAGATGTGATTCCTTTTGCCAGAATGGAGAAATTCTTTCAGGATCATCTGAAATAAAAAAACCTGCAGAAGCAGGAAGGGAATACAATCATTGAGGAAAAATCCGGGAAGGAGGAGAAGGGACGTCCCCTCACATGACTGCATCCCTGAAGGTTTCAAGAAATCCCCGCCATGCGGGGATTTCTTTTGGGATACTGTTTCCCCCATCAATCAATAGTGGTAAGCGGATTCAC
>CAVJQJ010000027.1:0-12826 GCA_963651715.1 Anaerovoracaceae bacterium | reverse complement strand
GTAAGCTTTTTGGAACCCCCAGCTTAGCTGGGGGTTTTCTTATGACAACAAAAAGCACACCAAACAGTGTGCTTTTCATCAATCAGAAACTTCCGTTTCGATTAAGCTGCCATTGCTTTCAGCGCAGCTGCCAGACGGCTCTTATGGCGAGCTGCCTTGTTCTTATGGATGCGCTTCTTGTCAGCGATCTTATCGATAACGGATACTGCTTTCTTGAATACAGTGGTTGCAGCTTCTTTATCACCAGCAGCAATAGCTTTCTTAGCGGTCTTGATTGCGGTGCGCAATGCGGAACGCTGGCTGGCATTGTGTGCATTCTGTTTAACTGCCTGACGAGCACGTTTACGTGCCTGTGCTGAATTTGCCATTTGTTTTTCCTAAATACCTGTTGATTGCATGCTGTCGGAAATCATTCCGCAACACATAAAAATTCGTTAGCCATCAATTTTAAGGGATAGCACTGAATATGACAATGTTTATCTGATGGTTATAGCATCAAAAGAACATTTTTCGTCATATCTGTCACACTTCTATGATTTTCTTCAAGAAAACCGTTAGCTGTTCCTATCTTGCCGTTAACCCTATCTATCAGCTTTTACGCCGATCGAGGAATGCCCGGGCGACTGTACCGATATCCACATACTCGAGTTCCGCTCCAACGGGGACACCTCTTGCCAGCCGGGTGACGGCAATACCCCGCGCCTTGAGCATCTCGGCAATGTAATGGGCGGTTGCCTCCCCTTCATTATTGAAACTGGTTGCCAGGATGACTTCCTTGACGAGACCATCGGTGGCGCGCTTAATCAGTCTGTCAAAGGCGATTTCCTTCGGACCAACGCCATCCAACGGTGAAAGACTACCCATGAGAACAAAGTAGTAACCATTGAATGTCATGGTCTGTTCGATGACCATCTGATCTGCAGGGGTTTCTGTAACACAGAGCAGTGAAGGATCACGTTTCCTGTCCCTGCAGGTTTCGCAGATTTCTTCTTCCGTGAAGGTATTGCAGCAGAGGCAGTGACGGACCTGGGAGACAGCATTGGACAACGCCTCACTGAGCTGTCTCGCCCCTTCACGGTCGTGCTGGAGCAGATGCCAGGCGATACGCTGGGCGGATTTTGGACCGATGCCGGGCAGACGCCTGAACGCCTGGACCAGCATCTGAAGTGAGGATAGGGTTTTCACTGATTGCTTATCAGAATGGCATTTTCATGCCTGGAGGCATTGGAAAGCTGCCGGTGATGCTTGACATTTTTTCCTTTGCAGTGGCTTCTGCCTTGCGCAGACCGTCGTTGAATGCCGCAGTCAACAGGTCTTCCAGCATTTCCTTGTCATCTTCCATCAAGGATGGATCGATGGAGACCATGGAAACATTGTGCTTGCAGTTCATGCGGACCTTGACAACACCGGCACCAGATTCACCTTCAACGAAGGTCTGCGCCAGTTCTTCCTGCATTTTTTCCATGTTGCGCTGCATTGCCTGAGCCTGTTTCATCAGGCCTGCCAACTGATTTTTCATTGTGTGTTCCTGTTTTAGATAGGTTTAATGGATCCTTCCACGATTCTTGCTCCAAATTCGGCGGCAAGATCCTGGATGTAGGGGTCGTTTTCAAAAGCTTCTTCTGCCTGATGCTGACGGGCTTCGGCTGCTTCCCGGACATCCCGGCTGGCGGTTTTCCCAACTTTACCGACCTGTGTCCTGATCCTGACCGGACAACCGAAATAGCCGGTAAGGCTTTCAGTCAGTTTTGCAACAGCATTAGGCGCGCAAAGTGTCGATACGGGAGCCTGCAGGACGAATTCTGCCCTGCCGTCACCGATTTTCTTATCGATGAGTTCGGTCTGATAGGCGAGCTGCTGAACCAGACCACGCAGGTGGAGTTTCTGCACCAATGATGGCCAGTCACCATTCCATTGGACAATGTCTTCCTGTGCGGATGCTCTTGGCGCAACAGGCGCTTTTGGCATCACAGACACCGATGCTGTCTGCGCAGGAGATCCCGGCCGTTGGCGGAATGCCTCCGGTCTTGACGCCTGTCTCACCGGTGCCGCAGGTACTGTCTGCGTTGGAACCTCCGGTTGGCTGGCTACCGGAGATTTGACCGGTTCGGACATCTGTACAGGCGGTGGCACAGGGTTTGATGACCTGACGGATGACGGTTTCCTGGCGGACACGGGCTGCTGGCGCGGCGCGCTGTCTGACGCTGATGCAGGAGCAAATGCGAGCATACGCAGGAGTGTCATGGTGAAGCCGGCGTATTCGTCGGGCGCCAATCCAATCTCATTGAGACCGTGGATGGCTATCTGATAATAGAGCTGGATTTCTTCCGGCGAGAACTGTTGGGCGAATATCTTCAGGTCTTCTGACTGTACCATATCATCAGGACTGTAATCCGGCACGCACTGAATCATTGCGATACGGCTGACCTGTGATGCCAGATCCTGCAGTGCGGTACTGTATGAAAGCCCCCTTGTTGCCATTTCATCGGCGATGGCAATCATGCCTTTGCCGTCGCGCTCCTGCAGACAACGGATGAAACGGACGAGATAGGTCTGATCCAATGCACCGAGCATGTCCTGAACCGCATCCGCGGTGACGTTGCCCGCCGTGTAGGCAATCGCCTGATCGGTGAGCGAGAGGGCATCACGCATCGAACCCTGTGCGCCACGGGCAAGCTGGCGGAGCGCCGGCTGTTCGTAGCCGATGTTTTCAGCTGCCAGTATCCGAGACAGATGGGAGACGATGGCATCCTGTGGCATCTGCTTGAGGTTGAACTGCAGACAACGGGAGAGAACCGTGACCGGAATCTTCTGTGGATCCGTAGTCGCCAGGATGAACTTGACATATTCCGGTGGCTCTTCCAATGTCTTGAGCATGGCGTTGAACGCCTGATTGGAGAGCATATGGACTTCGTCGATCATGTAGACTTTGTAACGTGCGGCAGTCGGGGCATAGATAGCCTGTTCGAGGAGCTGCTGCATGTCGCCGACACCACGGTTGGAAGCGGCATCGAGTTCGATGTAGTCAACGAAGCGGTCCGCATCAATCGCCCGACAGGCTTCGCATTCGCCACATGGCTCTGCAGTGACACCTTTCTCACAGTTGAGACATTTCGCCAGAATTCTGGAGAGGGTTGTCTTACCCACACCACGGGTACCTGTAAACAGGTAAGCATGATGCAATCTACCGCTCTCTAGGGCATGGGTCAATGCACGGACGACGTGTTCCTGCCCGACAAGGTCCTGAAAACGCTTTGGGCGGTATTTTCTGGCAAGTACAAGATAGGTCATTCAGAGATTGTACCTGATTGCCATGTTTTCGGTAACACGCAGGATGCAATCTGAGGACGTTATGCAAGGAAGTGTGCGGCGGATGCCAAAATGGAAAAGCGAGCCTTGACTGCGGCACTCATGGAGATTGGCTGTGGCTGCTTCGTTCCCGACCTGACCAGATTCACCATTCCATAATGCGCAGGGGCCCGCTGACGTGCATTGTACAGCAAAGCAGGGTTTTCGCAAGCGCCGAGGACTTTTTCAATCACCGCATCAGGTTTTCCCAAAGTGTATCGATTTTCGCCATGACTTCCGGGTCCATCGTGATTTTGCGTCCCCACTGGCGTGAAGTTTCCTCCGGCCATTTATTGGTTGCATCAATGCCCATCTTGCTACCCAACCCGCTGACCGGAGAGGCGAAATCGAGATAGTCGATCGGGGTGTTCTCGACCATGACGGTATCCCGAGCTGGATCAACTCTTGTGGAGATTGCCCAGAGGACATCCTCATTGCAACGGATATCGATATCCTCATCGACAACGACGATGAATTTGGTATAGAGGAACTGACGCAGGAAACTCCAGACACCGAACATGACACGCTTGGCGTGACCAGGATAGGCCTTGCGCAGCTTGATGACCGCCATACGATAGCTGCAGGTTTCCGCCGGCAGGAAAAAGTCGACGATTTCGGGAAACTGTTTCTGGAGCAGGGGCACGAACACCTCGTTCAATGCAATCCCCAGCATGGAGGGTTCATCCGGTGGACGCCCTGTATAGGTTGAAAGGTAAATCGGATCCTGACGCATGGTGATACGGTCAATGGTCAGGACAGGAAACCATTCCTGTTCGTTGTAGTAACCGGTATGGTCGCCGAACGGGCCTTCAAGAGCGTGCTCATAGCCGCTTGGGTGGGAAGTATCTGGGTAGATGACGCCTTCGAGGACGATTTCGGCTCGGGCTGGAACATGGAGTCCACCTGCACGGGTTTCAGCAAGTTCTGTTCGGGCACCCCGGAGAAGTCCCGCGAACTGATATTCAGAAATCTCATCAGGTATCGGCATGACAGCCGCCAGCAGTGTTGCGGGATCGGCGCCAATGACGACGGCAACGGGAAATGGTTTGCCAGGATCTGCCAGCCGATGGTCACGGAAATCCTGAGCCCCCCCCCGATGTGGTAGCCAGCGCATGATGACTTTGTTACGGCCAATGACCTGCTGTCGATAGATACCAAGGTTCTGGCGCTGCTTGGCGGGGCCTTTCGTCACAACGAGCCCCCAAGTGATGAGAAGGCCAGCATCGTCTGGCCAACATTTCTGGACAGGCAAAGATGAAAGATCGACTTCTTTGCCTTCCAGGACGACCTGCTGGCAGATACCATGACGGGAGACCTGGGGTTTCATGTTCCAGAGTGACTTGAGCACCGGCATCATTGCAAGCAGGTCCGCCATTCTCTCAGGCTGTTTCGGTTCCTTGAGAGCAGCGAGGAATTCGCCCATCTTACGAAGGTCCGCAAGGTTTTCTCCCCCCATCGCCATTGCGATGCGGTGGGTGTTGCCAAACAGGTTTGTCATGACCGGCATGCAATAGCCTGCGGGCTGACGGAACATCAACGCTGGACCATTGCTTTCAAGGATACGCCTGGAGACTTCCGTCATCTCAAGGTTTGGCGATATTGGAATATTGACATCCTTCAGCTCCCCGGCGGCTTTCAATTTGTCAGCAAAGTCCCTCAAATCTAGATATGGCATGCTTTTTGTCTCTTTTCAACAACACTACGGTTTTCTCGACAGGTTTTCCCTCAAAGTGTTGATTTTAATATTTTTTTGTATCGCTTCATCACCGTATGTTATAACGAATCATAATATTACAACACGCTATATATTTGACCCGATATAAAAGCCCCCCTAGAATGGTGTCATTGGCAGGATAAAAGTGCTTTCCCAGTACTACCCCGTTCAGTTCATTTTATTCAATATATTACTGATCTGCCCGCATCGGATCCTGATGTAAACACTGCATATCGGGCATCATTACCCTGGATTGATCCAGTCAGCAGCAGCTGCGGCAACCAAGTTGCCATCATGTTTCTCCAGCCTGAACGGAATCCTCTGATGAATAACCCCAAGGTTGCCGATGCCTGCCGGTGTCTGCAACTGAAACCAGGAGTTTTTTTGATTAACCGTTTTTTCACTCGTATCAAAACCAGATCTTATTCTGATCTGATGCAGTCCAAGGCGGTCTGGCTGTTTGCAGTTCTTGCCCTGATCGGCATCATCCTGATGGTTGCCCCAATCCGCAGCGCATCCAGAACTGACAATTCCATCATTGCAGAAGCTCAAGCGAACGAAGCATCTCCCCAGGCCGTGAAAGAAGCAGCGGAAAATCCAGTAGCTGACATCGAACCGATGACGGAAGAAGATGCCTCTTTCTCACTTGCCGATGTGAGACAGCAGAAGCGCCTTTCCCAGTGGATTGCAAGCAATTACCGTATCAGCAACAGCAATTCCGACCTGTATGTCTCCACTGCCTATAAAACAGCGTTTGACCTGGGGCTGGATCCTCACCTGATTCTTGCCATCATGGCGATTGAATCCCGCTACGATCCCAATGCCCGTGGCGCCGGTTCCGCAACCGGCCTGATGCAGGTCGTCACCCGTGTCCATTCCAAACGTTTTGCCCCTTATGGCGGTGTCCACAGAGCAACCAATCCGGTAGTCAACATCAAGATCGGCGCAACCATCCTGAAAGAACTGATCAAACAGAAAGGTGGTTCTGTTGAACGTGCCGTCAAGGCTTATGCCGGTGGCAATGGCGGTTACAACTCCAAGGTGATGGTCCATTACCGTAAATTGAAGGCTGTTTCCGGTCACCGTGTCGACGCATTCCTGAAACCTGCCAAGAATCCGTCCCGCCGAGCTGGTTGATTCCACTCAGATACTCATCGGGTCGACTTCAATCGACCATTTCACACGCGTCTTCTGTGCTTTCAACTGGGGAATCCAGGCTGAGAGCACAGACTGCAGCATCGGCCGCGATGCTGATTCCACCAACAGCTGTGCCCTTTCAACATTCGCCACCCTCATGATTGCCATGGGAATGGCATCACTGACGGTGACTGCACGGTTTCCGGCAATCATAGCTTTTGCCTGGTTGAGAAACTGGAGCGCTTTGTCGATATCCCTGGCTTCCGCTGTCAGCAGCGCCTGATAGCCGAAAGGCGGAAAGCCTGCCATCTCACGTTCTGCCATCAGTTCCTGAACATAGTATTCATACCGGCGCCTGAGCATTGCCTGATAGAGAGGATGAGTCGGATAACGGGTCTGGATCATGACTTCCGCTGGATTGGCATCTGACTTGGCGGTACTGCGCCCCGCTCTGCCAGCGACCTGCATGAGCTGGGCAAAGAGACGTTCACCTGCCCGATAGTCATGCGAGAAAAGGGCAGTGTCTGGATCGAGAACGCCAACCAGTGTGAGGTTCTGGAAATCGTGTCCCTTGGAAATCATCTGTGTGCCGATAACGATGTCGACATCTCCACGATGGACGCTGTCCAATGCTGCCTGCAATGTCCCCTTACGACTGGTGGAATCCGCATCGATACGCAGAACCCGGGCATCCGGAAATTGTGACCGGAGGCCTTCCTCGATACGCTGTGTACCCCGGCCGAGCGCCTGCAGGTCCAGATTGCCACAATCCGGGCAGTTTCTTGGAATGGCGCGCTCAAGTCCACAGTGATGACATCGAAGCACCCGACCTGCCTTATGGAATACCATGTAAGCGGAACAGCGGTGACAGGCACTGATCCAACCGCAGGCATCGCAGGAAAGAACCGGCGCATAGCCCCGCCTGTTCAGGAAAAGCAGGGTGACTTCTTTTTTATCAAGGCGCCTCTGGATGGCCTGGATCAACGGCTGGGTCAGTCCATCACCAATGCGTTCGCGCCCTGTATCAATGAGCGATACGGTTGGATGGACCGCCTGCTCAACCGCTCTTTCAGGCAGGTCGATACGCTGGTAGTGTCCTTTCTGGATGTGATGCCAGCTCTCGAGCGAAGGTGTCGCCGAGCCAAGGACAACAGGAATCCTCAACTGGTTTGCCCGCCAGACAGCCAGGTCTCTCGCGGAGTAACGCAGCCCCTCCTGCTGTTTGTAGGATTGATCATGTTCTTCATCGACAACAATCATCTTAAGGTTCGGCGCGGGAACCATGATGGACAGCCGGGTGCCAAGGATAATCCTTGCCTTGCCGGATACCGCTGAGAGCCAGTTCCGCAACCGTTCGCCCTCAGTCAGGCCACTATGCAGCGAGACGATATTTTCATTCGGGAAACGTAACCGGACTCGGGATTCAAGCTGTGGGGTCAGGTTGATTTCCGGCACCATCATCAGCACCTGCCCGTCAGGATGCTGCTGGAGTTTTTCAGCGACTGCGCGCAGGTAGACTTCTGTCTTGCCACTGCCTGTGACACCGAAAAGCAGGATAGATGCAAATCCCTGTGACTGCATGATGGTATCCAATGAATGCTGCTGGGCATCATTGAGCACGGGCACCGTATCAGCAGGTTTGTCCACCTGCTCCTTCTCGCGGGCTTTCTGCTGCTTCTCAAGGGCTTTCAGTGCCCTTTTCACGGAAGTCTGTTTGCTTTGCCGAAGCATTTTCGGCAAAGCGTTGACTGCGACCTCGCCCATGCTTCGATGATAATAGCGTGCGGCAAAACGGCAGAGATCGAGCCATGATGGGGCAAGCGGTGGAATTTCCTGATAAAGATATTCCACGTCACGGATGCGGTTGGCGGGAACATCCGTCTGTTCCGCAACGCCGGTGATAATACCGGCAACGGTACGTCTCCCGAACGGCACGGAGACAATCTGACCGATTATGGGTGAAGCCCTGTCACCTTCCATTAGCTGGTAACGGTAATCAAAATGATTGTCAATAGGTGCTTCAAGCACCACCCGAACAAAACAGAATGCCATCAACCTTGAAAAATTCTTTAATATGACCGTTAGACATTGATTTTATAAGCTTTTTTGAGCTATCCACCGAAGTTGTGGATAACTTTGTGGAAAAGGGAGGCTTGACACGCCCCAAACCCAGTAATGACGCGGGTTTCGACGGATTGCTCGCCAAAAACGCAAAAGAATTATCACTTATAAATCAATCACTTAAAAAATTATTGCTTTTTATCAAAAAAAAAATTATTTTTCTCCGCATTGACAAGGTCCAGAAAAGCTGTTGGATATTTTTTATCCATGGATATCCAAACAGTCTTTTCATCTGTTTATTTAAGCGTTCAGAAAAGAATTTCTCCAGTAAAAACCGTTGCTTACTAGAATCGAATTCTTCCAGACGCCGTTCACTGTTTCGGCAACAGCAGCCAGACACGGAGTTTCTGTTTCATTTTCCCCGCCTGCGCACCAGCTTCCTTGCCCCATCCCCAGAAAAAATCCGCGCGGACTGGGCCGGCAATGGCACCACCGGTATCCTGCGCCATGACAAGTCTTCTCAACGGCGTTGTGGTGTTCGGCATGGTGGTATCAAGGAACACGGGAGTCCCCATCAAGATGTATTTCCTGTCAACGGCAATGGAACGGCCTGGAATCAGCGGCACACCCTGTGAACCCTTAGGCCCTACGTTTGGATCTTTCAGTTTTTCTTCGCGGAAAAAGACATAGCTTGGATTGGCATCCAGAACTTCACGCAGGCGGTCTGGATGGTTCCGGCCCCATTTCTTGATCTGCTGGGCAGAAGCCTGACCGGGCTTGAGTTCGCCCTTATCGAGCAGGTAGCGTCCGATGGAGCGGTATGGTCGGCCGTTCTGATTGGCGTATGCAAGCCTGATGACCTTGCCATCCGGCAGATTGATACGTCCTGCCCCCTGAATCTCAAGGAAAAAACCATCGATGACATCATCGACGAAAACGATTTCCTGTCCTCTCAGCTTACCGGATGCCTCAATCTCGCCCCGGGTTTCATAGGGAACAACTTTCCGCTGGACGCCAGCCATGGTGCAGGATGCAGGAACCGGTTTCCCATATGGCACCACCTTCCGTCCTTCCAGTCTGCCCCACATAGTCAGTCCATCAAGTTTTGGATAGGCACTGAGGAGATCCATCGCCAGCAGATCTGATGGGCAATCCTGTTTGAGTGACTTGGCGTTCTGGACGAGTTTGCCTCTGAGACGGACACCTTTGAGCTGTGGATACTGGCTGATGAAGTCGATATCGAGCAGGTCTTTGGGTTCCGCATACATGGCAGTCTGATAGATACCCTGTTTCTTGTAGCTACCTTTCATGACAGGTTCGTAGTAGCCGGTTGCGAGACCCGTGTCTGAACTGGCATCGGTAGTGATGCGGTATGGGTCAAACGCGCTTTCAAAGTATTCCCGGATGGCGTTGTTGTCGCTGCCATCGACGAAGACGGCCTTGGCGCAGACGGTTTCCCATTCCGGTTGGCTGGCATTGACCTGACAGGAACGCATGAATGCCGGCCAGGCTTCCTTGAGGTTGTCTTTGTTCCATCCTGGAACTTCTGAAAAACTGACTTTCTCCTGATGACGGATAACCTGAGAGCCCGGCACTTTGACATCGGTCGGCTTTTCCAGGGTTGGAGACATGGAGGTACAGGCACTCAGTAGTGCCGCACAGGCAACTGAGGCAATGGCTAGGTAACGTTGGTATTGCATGCTTTTTCTATCTTGGGTGTTTCATGGATGGAGCGGTTTCCGCCCATCCAGCTTTCAACCGCTATCATATAGCATTCCCCTGTCAGTTTCTGTTTTCGCCCCTATTTTTAGTGGAAAACCAAGGACAGATTCCTGTTGATGCCGTTTCACCATAACAGGCATCACAAGTTGGTATAAAATAACGGCATCTATTTTCTGTCCCACAGCTATTATGAGCCGATATTTAATTGTCCCCAGCATCCTTTCCGCTGATTTTGCCCAATTAGGCAATGAAGTCCGCAATGTGATTGCGGCAGGCGCCGACATCATCCATTTCGATGTCATGGATAACCATTATGTGCCGAACCTGACATTTGGTCCTGTGGTGTGTTCCGCCATCCGTCCATTGGTCGATGCGCAGATTGATGTCCATCTGATGGTTGAACCTGTCGACAGTATTGTGCCTGCTTTTGCGAAGGCTGGGGCAGATATCATTTCTTTCCACGCCGAGGCTTCGAAGCATGTCGACCGGACGCTTCAGTTGATCCACGACAATGGCTGCAAAGCCGGACTGGCGTTCAATCCTGCAACACCGCTTGAATATATCGAGCACGTGATCGACAAGCTGGACCTGATCCTGATTATGTCAGTAAACCCAGGGTTCGGTGGCCAGTCATTCATTCCCCAGGCCCTGAAGAAGATTGCAGCAGTACGCCAAATGATCGATGCATCTGGCCGGAATATCCTGCTGGAAGTGGATGGAGGCATCAAGACGACGAATATCGCTGAGGTTGCACGCGCTGGCGCTGATACGTTTGTCGCCGGTTCCGCGATTTTCAACAGCGATAATTACACGGCGACAATCGCAGCGATGCGAGAACAGCTGAAGACTGTCGGCTGACTGTTATTGATTGGATTCTTCTTTTATGTTGCCTTTAAAAGATACACACGCCGTTATCCTGGACCTTGACGGCACGATGATTGATTCTGTTCCAGATCTGGACGCTGCGCTGAACGGGATGCTGAAGGATATGGCGCTGCCTGCAGTGAGTGAGAAAACAATCCGGATGTTTGTGGGCAAGGGTACGCCCCATCTGGTGAAAAAAACGATTTCAGTCTATCTGGATGAGAAGGATGCTAAGCGGCGCCAGGATGAGGCACTGACACTTTTCTACCGGCATTACCGTATGGTGAATGGCGAATACAGCCATATGTATCCCGGAGTACGGGAAGGTCTTGAACGGATGGCCGAGAAACAGCTGAAGATTGCATGTGTGACAAACAAGCCTTCTGTTTTCACAGAACCGCTTCTGGCACGCAATGGAATCTATGCACTCTTTGATGTGATTTACTGTGCGGATACTTTCCCGAAGAAGAAACCTGATCCGTTCCCGATGAATATGGCTTGCCGGAAATTCGGGCTGCGGCCAGATCAGGTTGTCGCCATCGGTGATTCTGTGAATGATGCGAAAGCCGCCCGTGCGACTGGATGCTCACTATTTATGGTGCCATATGGTTATAATTATGGCATTCCTGTTGAAGAGATGAAGCCGGATGCTGTTGTATCCAGTCTACTCCAGGCAACTGAACTGATTCTGTGAAAGATTCCTTTATGTTTCTCTTGAAAAAAACGATCTATGCGCAATACGCGCTGATTTCAGGCGGGCTGTGGCGACGCTGGCGATGATGACCAGCCCCAACCGCGGAAAGTACACCGCCCGTTTTTGAAATTTTTCCGTATTCACGGACAGGAGAAAACATGAACAAACAGAAATTCGACACCCTGGCTGCACAGGGCTACAACCGCATTCCCCTTATTCTCGATACCGTTTCCGATTTGGATACACCTCTTTCGCTGTATCTGAAGCTGACGCAGCACAACAACGGAGGCAAGAACTCTTTCCTGCTCGAATCTGTGGTCGGTGGCGAACGTTTTGGCCGATATTCCATCATCGGCCTGCCAGCAAGCGCGGTGCTGCGCATCACGGGCATGAAGGCAGAGGTTGTCTGCAACGGCGAGGTGACCGAGACCTTTGAGGGCAATCCGCTTGATTTCATTGCGGAGTACCAGTCCCGTTTCAAGGTGGTGATCCGACCTGAACTGCCACGATTCTGTGGTGGTCTGGCGGGTTATTTCGGCTATGACACAATCCGCTATATCGAAGACCGGCTGAAGGACACAGCACCTGACGATGATTTAGGTTTTCCGGATATCCAGCTGCTGGTGACCGAGGAACTGGCGGTGATCGACAATGTCTCCGGGAAAATCCATCTGATTGCCTATGCAGATCCTGCTGTGCCTGATGCCTACAGCAAGACCCAGGACCGTCTACTGGAACTGATCGATATGCTGCAGCAGCCTGCTGTGCCACCATCAATGGTGGGCTCTGGGGTCACAGATATCATCTATGATTTCCCACCTGATGATTTCAAGGATGCGGTCCTGAAAACGAAGGATTACATCAACAACGGTGACTGTATGCAGGTTGTGCTTGCCCGCCGGATGCGCAAACCTTACAAAGATTCCCCGCTGTCGCTGTACCGATCCCTGCGTTCGCTGAATCCTTCGCCTTATCTGTTCTATTACCATTTCGACAATGAGCTGTACATCGTAGGCTCATCGCCTGAAATCCTGGTACGTCAGGAAAGCTCTCCTGAGGGCAAGAAGGTCATCATCCGCCCTCTCGCCGGCACCCGTAAACGTGGTGCGACACCAGAGGAGGATGAACGTCTGGCAACCGAACTGCTGGCGGACACGAAGGAAATCGCTGAGCATGTGATGCTGATCGACCTTGCCCGCAATGATATCGGCCGTATCGCCAAGACGGGCAGTGTGGAACTGACCGAAAAGATGTCGATTGAGAAATACTCCCATGTCCAGCATATC
>CAVJQJ010000026.1:0-4409 GCA_963651715.1 Anaerovoracaceae bacterium | reverse complement strand
GAGCCTTACAGGCGATATGAAGAACCACCGGCTATGCCGGTGGGTAGCTTTTTAAGACTGCCCAGAGGGTTTGGCGCTTGTCCTCTAAGTCTCACGGACTCTCTACATGCTGATGTGGCATGCCCTGCCGCTGAAGAGAATTTTAACACAATTTGCCCCTTTATCCCCGTCCTGAAGGACAGGGTTTTACGGGGCTTTCTGATTAAAGATTATAAGGATAGCGTGTTGCTTTCATCTGTCAACAAAGGCCGAAATGACTGAAAAATGTCCTTACTTCTCAGCAATAAAATTGACAATTTAGTTCGCATGCGAATAATATTCTCTGTCATTATTTGTATGCGAACTTTTTATGCTTGCTCAGGAACAGTCATTGATGGAACTGATGACGACGATTACCCGTGTGTCACGTTCCTATAAGTCGCTTTGTGATAGATTGGCGGTCAGATACGGATTAACGCAGGCGATTGCTTGGCCAGTGCTTGCCATCAGTCGTAAAGGTGATGGCGTCAGACCCTCTGTGGTTGCAGAAGAAGTCGGTTTGGAACCATCATCGGTTGTCAGATTAATTGACAACCTAGTCGCATCCGGCTATGTGGAACGCCGTGATGATATGACTGACAGGCGGGCTAAATTGCTTTTCCTGACAGACTTCGGGCGCAGAAACGTACCTCTTCTTGAAGCAGAGATTGCGCAGCTTAGGAATGACCTATTAAAGGGATTGACCAATGACCAGGTGATGACCTGCTTAGAAGTTTTCAAATCATTAAACAATTCAATCAGGGACTATAGGGATGCTGAAGTATAATTTTTTCAATATCCCGACTAAAGAGGAATGGCTTTTTTCTCTCAAGTGCTTTATTGGCGCAACAGTTGGATTTTACCTTGCGCAGCGGATTGGTTTACCCCGCCCTTTCTGGGCACTGCTTTCCGCTTATGTGACCGTGCAGACATTTGCTGGCGCGACAAAGTCGAAAGCGCTTTATCGTATCATCGGTTCAACCATCGGTGCTTTTGGCATTGTGTTGCTGCTTCCCCTCTTTTTCAATTATTCCATCTTGGCCGCTCTCGCTCTTGGTCTCTGGTATGGTTTTTGGATTTTTGTTGCTTTGCATGACCGTTCGCCAAGGACATACGCTTTCCTATTGGGAGGCTATACAATCGGTATTGTTGCCATGCCTGCAATGAGTGATTCGTCACAGGTCACCTTGTCGGTTTTCTTTGATATGGCGATTAATCGTATCCAGGAAATCGGTCTTGGTGTAACTTGCGGCGCATTGGCGCATGCTTTGATTTTTCCTTCACGAGCTGGCAATGTTGTCATTCAAAGGCTTGATCAGGCATTGAAAGATACGGCGGAAAACATTCGGAACATCATTGATTACAACCGTGACTTCACGGACCAACGCCCTAACCTGAACAAACTATCTTCGACCATTACAGAATTGCGTATTTTGACGACCCACATTCCGTTTGAGGCAGAAAACCTGCGTTGGGTGCATAACATTCTAGGATCGCTTCAAGACCATCTGTCTGCTTTGGTGCCAATTCTTTCTTCAATTGATGACCGTATTCGCTATCTGCGTAATACTGCGGAAGGACTGCCAGAAGAATTGCGATATCTGCTTGATGATATTTCAAGCTGGATTGCCAATGGTGGAGAAAAACCTTATGTCGAAGCAATCCGGATTAGGCGCCAGATTGGCAGCATCATCCCGATCATTACGGCAAAATCCAGCTGGAACAACATGTTAACAGCTAATTTTACAAACGAGCTTTACTATCTGGTTGATATTGCGGAAGACTGTTTTGGTTTAAGGCGCCGTGTCAATGAAGGGCTTGCCGGCAAAGAACCCACTATTGAGGCAAAAGAGCGCAGGGTTTCCACGCTTGCCCTGACGGTAGATAAGCGCAAAGCCTGGGCTTCGGCTTTTGCGGCATTTGCTTGTGTGACATCAACTACGCTGATATGGATCATTTCCGGCTGGAATTCTTTTTTTGCGGCACCGATGATGGGGGGGATGTATTGTCTGTTCTTCTCTGCCGTTGATACGCCTGTGCCAATGTTGAAATGGCAGTTCTGGATGACGGCGTTTTCAGCAATACCAGCAGGGATATACCTGCTGTGGTTGTTGCCTTCCGCGCACAGCTTCGAAATGATGATAATGCTTTTTTTCCCATTCTTCATTTATTTTGGAACCTATCTCCAGTCGCCTTTCAAGAGCCTGACAGCTATACCATTTTTCTTCACGTCGATGGCGACATTGACAATGTTTGACAATGGCTCAGCAAACATGACGGCCTTCATCAATACCCAGATTTCCCAGGGTATCGGCATTCTGTTTTCCATCGTCTTTATGGGCGTCTGCCGCACAATTTCCATTCAATCCCTTATCAGCGGTGTGGTAAAAGGTATCTGGCAGGATATTTCCAATCTTGCAACGGCTGCCACAATCCCTTCCCCAATCAATATCGCGGTCAAAATGGTTGATGGCGTTTCGTTGATTGCTCCCCGCCTTGCCATTGCGCAGAAAGATCATGAAGCATCGCGTTCTGGCAAACTGCAATCAGCTGTTAATATTCTGTTGGATCTTCGTGTCAGTATGAATATGGCACGGCTTTTAAGAGCGGAATCACACCTCAGTTTTGCAGGAAATTCGCCATTTAGGAGGCTAATTTCAAAACTCGCCGATTATTACGGTGCGGCTAAAGTCGTTCCTGAAACCGAATTCAAGTCTCTGTTGACAGATATTGACAAAGCTTTGAATGATGCGGCTTCTCTGCCCGCGAGCAATCAACAGAAAATTGCTGTCTGCGCCTTGACAGGCATTCGCTGCGATCTGTTCCCAACTGCTTTACCGTATATACCAGATACAACAGTTTCCAGCGGGAAACCTTCATAAGTATAAATGATTGTTGACATCAATTATTGAAATAATAATAATGTGCATCACAATAGTTTGCATGTCAAATATTTGTGCAATGAATAACAAAAACGAGCCTACTGAATATGACATTATGCTGATGGTGCTCAGTCATGAACTGACACGGACAGCGCGTGCCTACAAGACCGCGGGCGATCGGATTGCCACACAATATGGTTTTTCTCAAGCGACAGCTTGGCCTGCCGCACTGATTTATCAGATGGGGGATGGTGTGCGTCCTGGAGAAATCGCCAATGAATTGGGGCTTGACCCCTCTTCAGTCGTTCGTGTGATTGACCAGCTGATTGCCGCAGGTATCATGACACGCAAGGAGGATAAAAGTGATCGCCGGGCAAGGCTACTGTCTTTGACAGAAAGCGGACGAGAACGTATACAAGTGCTTCTTGCTGCCATGTACCCTTTCAGGAAAAACCTTTTTGATGGTATTGATACCGATGAACTTGAGGTTTGCCTAAAGGTTCTCAGAAAACTTGGTGAAGCTATCAGACGGAACGGATAATGCTGCAGTACTTCCTGAAATGGCCGACCAAAGATGAAATGCTCTTCGCTGTAAGATGCGTCGCGGCAGCGGCATTGGCGATGTATGTTGCGCTGGCAACAGGTCAGCCCCGTCCTTTCTGGGCGCCGATGGCGACTACCATCCTGTCATTGCCTGTTGCCGCCGGCAGTATTTTCGTTCGTTCACTTTCCCGTTTCTTGGGGACGCTGATCGGTGTCGTGGTTGCTGCTCTCTTCCTGATTTCTTTCATCAACTACACCTGGATTCTCTGCATTTTGACCGGTGCCTGGATTGGCATTTGTCTGTATATCTCAATGCTGAAACGCACAACTAGTGCCTATACTTTCACAGTGGCTGGCTGGACAGTACCTGTCATCATGGCAAGTATTCTCGCTGATATGAAATTCATCAATATCCAATTCATCATGGATACCGCCTGGTCTCGAGGCATTGAAACTGGTATCGGGTTTCTTTCAGCTGTCCTCTGTCACAGTCTGATTTTTCCAAGCAAGATCGGTCCTAATGTGGTCAGACAGCTTGATGGGGTCTGGAAATCCATTCAGCAATGGACGTGCGGTATTCTGAAAGGAAATGCCGGACATGACCTAAAAAACAGCATTTCAGCAGTCACCCTGCTCGGCAACCTCAGAGTGCTTACCGCCAATCTGCCTTTTGATGTGACCAATGAACGTTGGGCAATCAACGGTATTCGTATGTTGCAGGATCGGTTGACCACGATGATTCCGATTGTTAGTTCTATCGAAGAAAGTCTGACTGTCCTGCGGAACTCTGGAAAAATGCCCAAAGAAGTTGAGGCGTTCATCTCTGAATTTTCAGGATGGATTGCCAGACGCGACTATTCAGTCACTTCTGCCGACCAGATACGTCAGGCAGTCAGACGGCTCATCCCTGACATTGATGGAAAGTCTTCTTGGACGGATGCTCAAATTGTCCGCCTTGTGATAGAT
>CAVJQJ010000025.1:0-2614 GCA_963651715.1 Anaerovoracaceae bacterium | reverse complement strand
TCTGTCCTGATCCAGAATTCCTTGCCACCATCCTGATTGATGACTGGAATCCCCATCAGGTCTTTTGCCGGGAACTGTGGTCCGTCTTCAAGCGTAAACCGTGATGGATCCAGCAGGAAGACATCGATGGTTTCCAGCGCTTTGTCATGGATATCATGATGTGGGCCGGTCAGAAGCGTATTGATGACATCGGTACCGGCAATCCTGATTTCAGGTGTGGTGTCCAATGTCCGCAGACGGACATTCTGATTTGGCACATCGGTCAGCAGGATGTGGCCTGTTGCGGTGATATATGCCTTGCCGTCCTTTGCACGGAAAGTCCCACCAATCAGATTGCCGTAGTTATAGATAAAGACGTTCCGTCCCGCATCCGCACTGATATTGGCACCACTGTTGATATAGATCGGTGCGGGTTTCTTACCGATATCGCGCCCTGCTTTCAGAGTGACTTCCTTGGCGCTCAGCGGCTTACCGGACGAATCGGTGATATCCCTGCCGGCAGTGACTTCAATCGTATCGCGGGCCTTGATGCCGTTCATATCGACGTCTTTCGGATTGGTGATATAGACACTACCGTTCAGTGCCTCAGCAGTGACGGTATCGCCGACATTGACGGGATCCTTGTGGGATCCGACATTGCCTGTGCCTGCAATCAGTGTTGAACTGTTGCCTCTGACCTGGGCATCATCTCCATCAGAAATGACATTCTTTTCCGCATCAAGGCTGGTGTTGCCCTGCTGTGCGGTCACTGGTCCCTCAACGGTGATGTTGCCACCCGTTGACTGAGCATCGATATTACCTGTACGGGATGTCACGGTACCCAGATTGATATCGCCGCCAGTCGTGACAGAGATGTTCCGGTTGACGACTGTATTGTCCAGGCTGATATCACTGTTGTTCGGGCTGCTGAGTGACAGATCCCTGCCGACTGTCATTGGACTTAACTGTATATCGCGGGTAATGCCCAAGGTGGCATCTCTTCCGGCGGTAATGCCCGCTGATGGGGTATTGAGATTATCGACGTTCAGGTCGTTACCCGCATCCAGATCAGCCCGGTTGGATGCATTCAGTGTGTTGATGTCAATGTCCTTGCCTGCGGTGATATCGGCATTTCTTGCTGAGATTGTATCCGCGACAAAATCTCCTCCTGTTTTGACGGTGATGTCTTCTTTGGAATTGAGATTCTTGATATCGATGATACCTTTGGCATCGAGGTCGATATCGTTGGCAGTCAATGTATTACCGTTCATGTCGCCTGTAATGCCGGCAGCATTGGAAACACCGGATTTCATGGTGGCATCACCTGTTGCGGTGATGGTATCAAAGTCGATATTGTCGCCGGCCGTCACCGTGATACCGCCACCGGTCTGAACAGTGCCCAATGACGTGTCTCTGCCCGAGGTCAGATCGGCATCCTGAGTGGTCCTGAGGGTATTGATGTCGAGATCATTGCCTGCAGAAATATCCGCATTCTGAGCGATGACCTGATCGGGCAGTATCAGGAACCGGTCATCGAAGTGAATGGACAGATCATCTCTGAAGGTACGATTCCCTGTTGCGACACCGTCTCGAAAATGGTCGGACAGCTGGCAACCATGGGTGCCTGACAACCGGTGACCATGGGAGCATCACATTTTCTATAACTAAAAAGTAGATTTACCTCGTGTTTCTCTCCCTCGTGAGGTGGCTTATCCAGACAGGTAAGTCGCCTCTTTTTTGAAAGGTTATCCCAGGCAGCTTTTTCAACGGCATGGCAGGCAGATCATCCCACCTGCAAGCGTTTGATATCCCCCATCTGCCGCCATTTTTCTGACATTCCCAGATTTCCGTTGAGCGTTTTATCTGTATCAAGAATATTCCAAAACCTTACCCAGTTTTATCTTTATCTCAACACAGTTGAGTGTAGCAATTAAGTAACTTTTACAACCTCTCAAAAAAACAACACAACCGCCATCTTAATGAACTATTTTTTTAACCAAAGAGAAAAACAAGCTCATGTTTTTTAAATATTTATATAAAATGAAATCAGAAATGTTGATTTTTATTCTGTTGCAATCCATCAACAGATAATTCTTCAATTTTTCTACCCAAATGCCTTATCTGCACACCCACTGCCGATCAGGTTAAACAACTCCTTACCAGGAACCCCAGTATGGACAAAAGCACCATCAGCATCCACATCTACGGAAAAACGAAATGTGCCTTGGACACCTACAAACTTTTTTCCGATGCCCTTGTCAAATCTTTCAAAAGAAAGAAAAAGCGCACTGTTGAACTTGAAATCGACCGCCAGATGGCTGATCTAGACGGCAAGCATGAGGAGCATGAGGAACCGGTTATCGTTGTGGACGGCAAGATTGCCTCTGAAGGCAGGATGCCCAGCAGCGAATCCGTCACCAGACTGCTCGGCCAGTTGGCGAACGCAACTTCTTGATTGACAGACAACAATCTCTGACTCCTCTATTCATGACTGCCATCGTTCTGGTGGCAGTTTTTTTATGCGTCATCTCCGTGTAAAAAAGCAGCTTATCCATACGGGTAAGCCGCTTTTGTTTTAAGGAGCCTGTAACGATATCTGTGGACATTTATCAGAGATAGGCTGAAACCCTTTCTC
>CAVJQJ010000024.1:0-3009 GCA_963651715.1 Anaerovoracaceae bacterium | reverse complement strand
CGGTCAACCCTTTGCTGAACAGCCAGATACTCAAGGATTCTTTCTTTGACCTTTTCCAGACCGTAATGATCGCTTTCAAGGACCTTTTCGGCATTTGCAAGATCATTGCTGACTTTAGATTTTTTCCGCCATGGCAACGCCACCAACGTATCGATGTAATTCCGGACAACAGTGGCTTCTGCAGACATTGGAGACATGCTTCGGAGTTTTTTCAACTCAGCCATTGCCTTGTCTCTTGCTTCTTTGGGCATCTTGGCTGCAGTGATCTTCTTCTCAATTTCTTCGAAATCAGCGCTATCCTCCCCTTCGCCCAACTCTTTCTGAATCGCTTTGACCTGCTCATTCAGATAGTATTCACGCTGGGATTTTTCCATCTGACGCTTGACTCTTCCATGAATGCGTTTCTCGACCTGCATGATATCGAGTTCGCCTTCAATCTGCTCCAACAGATATTCCAGACGGTCAGCAATGTTGCCGGTTTCCAGAATGGTCTGTTTCTGCTCAAGTTTCAGCGGCAGATGAGCGGCAACGGTATCAGCAAAACGCCCATGGTCTTCGATTGAAGACAAAGACGCCGCCACTTCCTTAGGGATTTTCTTGTTGAGTTTGACGTATTGATCAAACTGCTCAATCACAGCCCGTTTCAGAGCTTCCATTTCCGGAGCACTGTTACCAGCGGCCGCCTCAGCAACTACATCCGCATACAGGCAATTTTCATCAGAGCTGACACCAACGATGCGAGCTCGGCAAACACCTTCAACTAGTACTTTCACCGTACCATCTGGCAATTTCAACATCTGAAGCAGGTTGGCCTGACAACCTACTTCATAGATATCTTCAAGGGCAGGATCATCCTTAGCTGCGGTTTTCTGGGCAGCAAGCATAATAATCTTATCGGTTTCCATGGCTATTTCGAGCGCACGGATGGACTTGGCACGTCCAACAAACAGCGGAATGACCATATGCGGGAAGACAACCACGTCCCTTAATGGAAGTAATGGCAGTCTGGACTGCTGGATTTCAGTTGAAGTCATTTCGATTCCCTTAATCTATACTAACTTTGCTGATATTGGGCTATTTTCCGGAATTACAAGACCCAACGACTTTTTTCTCCAAACATGCGGCCTATTACTGGTGTTATAGAATCCTCCTATTGAAAAAACACGGGTATACAGAAAAATCAATTTTCCTTATAAAGGATTATTGGCATCTTACCATCAGTTACGGTTTCTTTGCCAATCACGACTCGAGCAACATTCTTTTCGCTCGGCAAATCAAACATCAGATCCAATAACAGATTTTCCATAATGGACCGCAACCCACGTGCCCCTGTTTTTCGCCGCAGTGCCTTGGCGGCAATTGCCCGGAGTGCCTCTTCCTGTATCTCCAACTCAGCACCCTCCATTTCCAACAGTTTCGCATACTGCTTGACCAGTGCATTCTTCGGCTTGACCAAAATCTCTATCAAAGCCTCTTCCGTCAGGTTCTGCAAGACAGCAACCACTGGAAGACGCCCAATCAGTTCAGGAATCAATCCAAATTTGACAAGATCCTCTGGCTCAACATCCTGCATCAGTTCACTTTCACTGATGTTTTCTTTGCTTTTCACGTCAGCGGAGAAGCCAATACCCCCTTTTTCCGTCCGATTCTGAATAATCTTGGACAAACCATCAAATGCCCCACCACAGATGAACATGATATTTGCGGTATCGACTTGAATAAAATCCTGATTAGGATGCTTGCGACCACCCTGAGGTGGAACTGATGCAATGGTTCCTTCAACCAGTTTCAGCAATGCCTGCTGTACGCCTTCACCAGATACATCCCTTGTAATGGATGGGTTGTCCGATTTTCGGGAAATCTTGTCGATTTCATCAATGTAAACAATGCCACGCTGGGCTTTCTCGACATCATAATCCGCATTCTGAAGCAGTTTCTGGATGATATTCTCGACATCTTCACCGACATAACCGGCCTCAGTCAGGGTTGTTGCATCAGCAATGGTAAATGGAACATCAAGCATCCGCGCCAAAGTCTGCGCCAACAATGTCTTGCCTGAACCAGTTGGACCAACAAGAAGAATATTGCTTTTTGCCAGTTCAACATCATCCCCGGTTTTTCCGCCAAAATATCTCAAGCGTTTGTAATGGTTGTAGACCGCAACTGACAGGACTTTTTTTGCCTTTTCCTGACCAATGACGTACTGATCCAACAATGCACATATTTCGCGAGGTGTCGGCAGTTTTGCTCCAGGCTGCTTCAACACATCTTCTTCTGCACTTTCTTTAATAATCGTACTGCACTGGGCTACGCACTCATTGCAGATATAGACTGAATCACCTTCAATCAGTTGCTTGACTTCATTTTTTGCCTTACCGCAGAAAGAACAATAAAGCATCATTTCAGGGGTAGATTTATTTTCTGACATGTTTATCCTGTGCAATCATCGAATCAGTTTCAGCCCGAAGAAGAAACCCGTTAAATTTATACGATATCCTATGTAAAAAAAGCCCGAACACTAGGTCCAGGCTTTTACCAACTTCCATTAGATGCCGGTCAGACTCGTTTGGTCAGAACCTCATCAATCAAGCCATAGACCTTGGCCTCTTCCGCAGACATGAAATTGTCCCGTTCAGTATCACGGGCAATCACATCAAGCGTTCTGCCTGTGTTATCTGCCAGAATACCATTGAGACGTTCACGGAGATAGAGGATTTCCTTGGCATGAATCTCAATATCTGTTGCCTGCCCCTGAGCGCCACCAGATGGCTGATGAATCATAATCCGGGAATTAGGCAATGAGAAACGCTTTCCTTTCGCCCCTGCCGCTAAAAGAAAAGCACCCATGGAAGCCGCCAGCCCTGTACACAGGGTGGAAACCTGTGGCTTGATAAACTGCATGGTGTCATAAATCGCCATACCCGCCGTTACCGAGCCACCGGGTGAGTTGATGTAAAGAGAAATATCCTTCTCTGGATTTTCACTTTCCAGAAACAACAGCTGGGCAAC
>CAVJQJ010000023.1:0-3586 GCA_963651715.1 Anaerovoracaceae bacterium | reverse complement strand
GAATGACACGGGGTTGACCAAGACGAAGGCGGTTGAGCTGAAGCTGGATGATTCGGCCAAATCCCTGCCTTATGTCGAGGTGGGTGATGGTGTGATTACGGCTGAAAACCGACGCTGGGTGACCGTGGATCTTGCCTTGAAACCTGAGGTCAAGGAAGCGAACCAAGGCTCATTAGTCGCGACCTGTATGGGTGCCGCCAAGTATGAGGCCAACAAGCATCAGGCGCCGATTGTATCTGTGTCTCTTTATGACACAAAGGGTTCTGCCAAGGTGCCTGTGACGTCGATGACGATGGTGGCTGTCTGCAGTTATTCACCTGACGGCAAGGGGCGCAATGGACGGGAACGCTGGAACTGGGAACAGATCAGTGCTGCTGAGCAGACGACTTCTGACACTGCGAAGCAGATTGCCTTGACCTGGCATGAGGTTGCCGAGCAACTTTCCGCCAAGGGGCGGGTCAGCAAGCAGGTGATTGCCGAGGCTGTTGGGAAACGGCTGAATCTTCCTCCTGAAACAGTTCTGGCTGAAAAACCTGTCCTGAATCTGCTGCCGATCAATCCTTCTGCAGATTTCGAAAAACTGCCTGAACTGCCTCCTGCCAATCTGTAATCCAACGGTTTCTGGTTCTGCTGGATTTCTGTCCGCGTTCAGGTATGATTGAGCCGTGATTCAACCGTATTTTCCTGTATAGGAGGTGAAGATGCTCCGAATGCCTTTTTCAATACTGCTTCTTGGGCTAGTATGCACTGCCACAGCACCTGCTATGGCAGAGGAGTTTACGGTTCCTGCTCCGCTTCCTGTGGATGAGGCACTGCTGATGCCTCCATCCATTGAATCTTCCGCCAATCCCGCCCCTGTCCAGCAGGAAGCTGCTACGGTTGCCGATGCTTCACGTACAGCGGAATCTTCACATAGACAGACCGTGAAGCCAGTGAATATCCTGAAAGAACTGGAAACCCGTGCGCAGGCGGGGGATGCCAAATGCCAGTTCACGCTCGGCAGGATGTATGCCACTGGTGATGGCGTCAGACAGGATACACAGGAGGCTCTGCGCTGGTACCGCAGGTCAGCCTTACAGAAGAATCCCCATGCCCTTGCCGCCATAGCGATTGCCTACCGTGACGGTCATGGTGTCCAGATGCACCGTATCTATGCCTCTGTCCTGATGTCCAGCGCGGCAACGATTGACAAGCGGTATGAAAAGGAAGCGCTCAAGCTGCAGGACAAGCTGAATATGCAGGAACAGATTGAAGCAGAATCAGCAGAGGAAATCCTGAAGAACCATTGATTGGATAGCTGGAGTCTATGGATGTCAGAAGCCGATAAAACCATCATCCAAGATGATATGAACGAACCGACGGAAACCGCTGCTGAACGCGTGGAACGCATCAAGAAGAAAGCCATGGAAGGTCTGGAAACTCTGTCCAATTCTTCGGAGACGGTCACCAATAAAGCGGCTTATGTCGGCTGGCTGAAAAACAAGATGCTTTCCAGTGTCAACAATGGCGTTTCACAGGATGTGATGGGCAGATATATGGGCAAGCTCCGCAGGAAAATCAAAGGAAAATCATGAAACGGTTATTGGGCTCTACCCTCTTGGCTCTCGGTGTCTGTTCTGGTGCGATGGCTGAAAACTGGCAGAAGGTCGGCTACAACGAGATGATGACGGTGTTCATCGATACGGACAGTATCCAGCAGGTCGGCAAAATGACTTATCTGAAAACGAAGGTGGTTCCTGAGGTGAAAACGAATTTCACCCATGGCATCAACCGTGAGGCGTACAACTGTGCCGCGAAATTATCAACCATCCGTTCGATGACGAGTTACAAGGGCAAGAAGATGGTTGATTATCTGGAGGTCAAGAAACTGGAATGGGAGCCGGTCCAGCCCAACGGCGTATCAGGACTGATTTACAAGATGATCTGCACCAAGCCCTGATCTGATTTCCCCAAAAAGCAAAGCCCCTCACTCTGACGGATGAGGGGCTTTCTGCTGTCTCAGCGTTCCTTATTCAGGCTTTATTCCATCTTAAGGGATGCCATATCAATGACGAAACGGTATTTGACGTCTGATTTTTCCAGACGCTTGTAAGCTTCGTTGATGTCCTGAATGTTGATCATCTCACAATCTGGCAGGATGTTTTTCTTCGCGCAGAAGTTGAGCATTTCCTGGGTTTCCGCAATGCCACCGATGAGGGAACCTGCGATACGACGACGGCCGAAGACGACTGGGCTTGTGTCGATTTCTGGTTCTGGACCAATCTGACCGACCATGCAGAGCGTGCCATCAATATCGAGCAGTGGAATATATGGGTTGATGTCGTGTTTGACCGGTACGGTATCGACTATCAGGTCAAAGCTGTTGAGTGCGTTTGCCATGGCTTCCGCATCCGTGGAAACGAGCAGGCGATCAGCACTGAGACGCTTTGCTTCTGCTTCACGGGATGAGGAACGGCTGATGACGGTAACGTCCGCACCCATCGCTGCAGCCAGTTTCACTGCCATATGCCCCAGACCACCAAGACCGACAACCGCGATCCGGGAACCAGGACCAACATTCCATGTCCGCAGTGGGGAATAGGTGGTAATGCCTGCGCAAAGCAGTGGCGCAGCCTTGGAGAGATCGAGTCCATCAGGGACTTTCAATGCGAATTCCTCACGGACAACGAGGTGCTTGGAGTACCCACCCTGAGTAACGGAACCATCGATGCGGTCGCAGCTGCAATAGGTGAATGTTGACAGGTTCCGGCAGTACTGTTCCTCACCTTTCCTACACTGATCGCATTCCATACAGCTGTCGACCATGCAACCGACTGCGACATTGTCACCGACTTTGTATTTCTTGACATCAGCACCGACTGCGGTGACACGTCCGATGATTTCGTGACCAGGAACGACCGGGAACATCGCCATTCCCCAGTCATCATTGACCATATGCATATCAGAATGGCAGACGCCACAATAGAGCACTTCCATGCAGACATCGTTTGGACGCAGTTCACGACGTTCAAATACATGGGGTTTCAGCGGGGATGCAGCCGCATTTGCTGCGTAACCAATTGTTCTCATGTTGGATTTCCCTTTCAAGTTAAGTATCAGAACAGAAATAATGTTTTGTCTATTTTAACGGATTATTGTTTTCCAGTTGGTCGTCAGAAACTTTTCAAAGTAACTTATAGACATCAAATCATCTAAAAAAAAAGCCCAGCATTGCCAGGCTTAGGAGAGTAGTCTTTTCTATGATCAGATAAACAACATCGGTCCGATAATGACGACTGAAATGGCCTTCATGATGAAGTATGCAATCGCAAAACCATAGTCTTTATCGGTGTATTTCGCGCGGAACCAGAGATAGACGAAGCCAATCGGTGGCAACAGCCCCAGCCAGATCCATTTACCGATTTCCCAACCGTTCTTTTTCAGCATGACGTAATCCACCCACCAGAAGGAGAGATACATCAGGCAACCGCCAAGACCAACCAGCAGATTGCTTCTGTATACGTCTGGCAGGAGGACCATCCCCTGATCACTCATGCAGATCATTGCGACAAATGGAATCAATGGCATCAACCGTACGCTGATATAC
>CAVJQJ010000022.1:0-2250 GCA_963651715.1 Anaerovoracaceae bacterium | reverse complement strand
CAGAGGCGCATGGCTGGAAAATAATGAATTTGTTTAATGATTGATTTCTTTAGAAAAATTTTTGGGCTGTCTGGCAAAAAACCTTCTGGTTCCGAGAAAAAACAGAAGATGGCAGCGATGACAGAGTCTGTTACCGCACGTTCAGCGCAGGCTCCAGACATCCTGCAGCCACATGAACATGGCATTGATCCAGACCTGATTTCCAAAAATGCGGTCCGTGTTGTCTCTACGCTGCAGAAAGCCGGCTATGATGCTTTCATCGTCGGCGGGGCTGTCCGTGACCTGATCCTGGGCGAGGAGCCAAAAGATTTCGATGTCGCCACCAACGCGACGCCTGAACAGGTCCGTCGGCTTTTCCGCCGCGCTTTCCTGATCGGCAGACGTTTCCAGATTGTCCATGTCCGCATGGGGCGTGATGACCTGTTCGAGGTCACGACGTTCCGTGGCAATTCCTCCCGCCCTGCAGAAACCGATGCATCAGGCCGCCTGCTCATCGACAACAATTTCGGCACACAGTCCGAGGATGCGGACCGTCGGGATTTCACCATCAATGCACTCTATTACAATCCGACAGACCAGACACTGCTGGACTATCACCACGGGATCCGCGACCTGGGCGCCAAAACCCTGCGTATCATCGGTGATGCAGAGGTCCGCTACCGGGAAGATCCTGTCCGTATGCTGCGGGTTGTCCGCTTTGCGGCAAAACTGGGCTTTAAGCTCGATGCAAAAACCAGTGCGCCAATCCATAAGCTGCGCCACCTGCTCGGCAACATCCCAACAGCACGCCTCTTCGATGAATCCCTGAAGCTGTTGATGAGCGGCCATGCGATGTCCTGCCTGAAGGAACTCCGGGCGTTTGACCTGCACAGCTGCCTTCTGCCACTGCTGGACGATGCCCTGTCGGATCCCAAAGCCGCCCACTTCATCGAGCTAGCACTTGAACGGACAGATGCCCGGATCCGTGAAGGCAAGACCGTCTCGCCAGGTTTTCTTTTCGCCACTCTGCTCTGGAACGAGGTCGAAGCCCAATGGGAAGCCTACAAGGCAGAAGGAGAATATCCGATTCCCGCACTGGTTGACGCGACCAATACCATTCTCGACAAACAGACGGAGAAACTGGCCATCCAACGACGTATTGCGACCGATATGAAAGATATCTGGATGCTCCAGCCACGTCTTGAGAAACGGGCAGGCAAGTCAGCCTACCGTCTGTTGGAAAATCCCCATTTCCGGGCCGCCTTTGACTTTATGCTGATCCGCTGTGAATCCGGCGAACTGGATGCGGAAGTCGGCGAATGGTGGAAAGCATTCATTGATGGTGACTCCGAAGAACGTCAGTCGCTGCTGGCTTCCCTGTCTGCCAAGTCTGGCAACAGCGCCCCTCGGAAACGCAGACGTTCACGTAAACGCAGGAAACCATCAGCACCAGCAGCAACCGGCAGTCAGGAATCAAACAAATCCACAGACACCACAGACTGATATGCAGACAAACCATGCTTATATTGGAATCGGCGCCAATCTTGGGCATGCCCTGCAACAGGTCACCGATGCGATTGCACTGATGGATACGAAAGACACCATCCGGGTCACCGCCGTCTCTTCCTTTTACCGGACCGAACCCATCGATTCTTCCGGTGACGACTATATCAATGCGGTTTTCAAGATTGAGACATCGCTGGACGCAGATGACCTGCTGACACAGCTGTTTGACATCGAACAGCAGTTTGGACGTGAACGCCCTTATTACAATGCACCACGCACGCTCGACCTTGACCTGCTGATGTTCAACGATGAGGTGCGCACCACCCCACGGCTCACACTGCCCCACCCCCGTATGCATGAGCGTGCATTTGTCCTGATTCCCCTGATTGAGATTGCCCCTGGGATTGTGATCCCTGGTAGAGGTGCCGCTACTGCTTTTGTGGCGGCCGTCAGCAACCAACGAATTCAAAAACTCTGACTATTCTCCTTTGAGGTGCACTATGTTCCATATTCCAGTCTTCATCCAGACAACAGCCCTGCTGATCGCCTCCAATGTTTTCATGACCTTCGCCTGGTATGGCCATCTGCGTAATCTGTCCACCAAACCGTGGTATATCGCCGCCATCGTCAGCTGGGGGATTGCGCTCTGCGAATATCTGCTTCAGGTGCCTGCGAACCGCATCGGCTACCAGCAGTTCAGTCTTGCCCAGTTGAAAATCCTGCAGGAAGTCATTACATTGGGGGTGTTTGTCCCGTTCTCCATGC
>CAVJQJ010000021.1:0-13037 GCA_963651715.1 Anaerovoracaceae bacterium | reverse complement strand
CATCAAATTCACTGTTCAGGGCAGTGTGGTCAGTTTCGTTTGCGAAGTTGACCGTAAAATCTTTCGTTCTGTTGTATTCGGGTGGCTGTGCCATATATCACCTCTATGCGGAAGTTGCGGCGGCCTTTCTGGTTGTCTTGGTGATTGCGGCCTTCTCGATCTTGTCTTCCAGTGCTGACTTGTCAGGACCATAGACTGCCGCAATCAGTTCTCGGCCGTACTTCGCGTACAGTCTGTTTACCTCGTCGTCTGCATCAAAAGTGCTTACGGGTTCACCCTTGCCGAATTTGTCGATAAGTTTTCCGTCAACATTGGTGACGTTTTCTTCACCAGCGATATGCTGCAGCAGAGGGATTTCATACTCAGGCACCGTGGTCGGTGCGATTGTGTATGCATCCTTCTTGACCAGGATTGTGTAAAGATTGACTGCCATGTTGTTTGATCTCCTAGAAAAAAAGCCCCCCCTTTTCGAGGGAGCCATATGACCGCTTATTAGGCGATAGACAGGACCGCATTGGCGTTAGGCTGCTTGATGACCAGAGCAACACGCAGGTTGATCATCTGGTACAGAGCCAGAACGTTATGCGGCCGTACTGGGGTGACGATATCCATATCATCATCACGCAGTTCGAAGGTCTTGCTGTTGATGAAGTAGCAGCGCTTTTCCCAAGGGATGGTTGGGGAATCCAGGGAATCCAGATCAGAGAACTGAGGATCCCAGATGATTTCAACGCCTTTGTAGAACAGGCCGGTGGAAGTACCGGAGCCGATACCTGCATCGATACGGCCGACATCGCCTGCATTCATGTTGTTGGTAATGGTGACTGCATACTTGCGGTAAGCGTCGATAAAGTCTGAACCAGCCAGAATGAAGTCAGGAGCCTTGCCGCCTGCACGGATACATTTACGCCACATGGATTCCATCGCGGTAGCCAGTGCACCGGAAGTGGTGGATGCGATAGCGGTGGATGCATTGTTGCGCCAGTATGCTGCGGTTGAACGGTCGATGCCGCCGACGGTACCAGTGGTTGGTGCAGTAGCGATCAGGGTATCCAGACCGGTCACAGCGTCGCTGGAAGAAGAACCATCGCGGTGCAGTTCCAGAGACAGTTTTTCCATGAAGCCAAGGCGGAATGCTTCGGTCTGTTCTGCCAGCAGATCGGTCAGCTGGACACGTTCGTTGTTTTCAAGACGGTATGCGCCACGGTCACCTTCGCGAACCTTAATGCCATTGTGGAACAGGGTATCGTGTGCGATGTAGAAACCGTCAGAAGCACGGCGCCAAGGGAATGCGGCCTGTTCGACGGTATTACGGGTATTGAAACCAACCTCGGTGGTGCCGTAAGCCCATGCAAAGTTGGTGCCATAATCCTTACGAACCTGTACGACTACATTCTGTTTTGCGCCAAGGAAGGTCTTGCGACCAGACATCAGTTTTTTCAGCAGCGGGGTTTCGACGCCAATCTGGTCGATTGGTTTATTACGCATGTAATCGTCGATGGAAGTTTTAGCGGCAATTGCTAAGTCAGCAGTGGAAATAGGCATTTGTTGAGTCTCCTAAAAAATGAAAGTAAAAACGGGCACAGTTGTGCTCACTTCCATCGTTCCCAGACACAAACCTGGAGATTCTGCTTCAACCCCTGCTGACGTGACCCCAGCTACTACGATATTTGAAGGCTTCCGCACTGTGCTACCAGAACGCGACCTCTGGCGGGACTGCGACAAATTACGATGTGATGACCTGAAAATACACAAATAAACAAGACTTGTAGTTGACGATTGGCATTTTTTGAACCCCGCCGAAGCATGTATGCGACGGCAGGGTTCTATGTTCAAATGCCAAGGTTGTCGAGCAGCGCTGATATGCGTTCTGGTCCTTCTGGGATATTCAGCTCTGCTTTTCCTCCCATCCGTGCGGGACGTGCGCGAAGAGGCGTATTCCTGATCGGAGTCTGTGCAGGAATCATGTCGTACATAAGCTTCAGCTGGCTTGTCCACTGCGAAGGATGAAACGTGTTCAGGAACTGCTGCATGACATTCCCGTTCTTGATGTGCTGCAACAGCTTCTGCTCTTTCTGCTTGTAGTTCGGGTCAGTCTGAGCCAGCTTTCTGAACGTGTTGTTCGCTACTTCTGTGAAGTTGATTATCTCCTGACGTTTCAGGTTGTCCTGCTGTTGCTGAGCCATCTGCTGCTGAACCTGCTGGTTGTATGCCGCCTCTTTTCTTCTGAGACGTGCCAGCTCGGATGCTTTCTCTGCCGGCATCTCATAGGCCTCAACCTGTTTCTTGAGGTCATCGAATCCTTCGAGCGGGTCTACACCTGGTGCATCGATGCCAAGCTGCATGCACAGATTCTTGCGTTGCTCCTCGATTATGTTCAGTGCTAACCGAAGATCATCAGGACTTCTGGAAGACGCAAGACGGCAAAACTCGATTGTCTTTCCGAATTCCTCGGCGGACATTCCTGTATTGCGTACCATGTTTGCAAAATCATCATTCAGTCGTTTCACACTTTGGTACTCGGTTTTCATCGACTTGTGGTCTTTGATGAAATCCTTAACGCGTTCACGACCTCTGTCAGACTTGACGCCTGACAGCAATTCCTTTTCAACGTCATCAGCAGTCATGGGTCTGTCTGGTTCCTGCTGTTGATGTTCGGTCAGTGTTGCTTCTGACTGATGTTCTTGTTCTGCCTGTTTCTTTTCAGGAGTGCCTTCAGAAATCGTATCTAGGAAACTTTCCAGATTTGATTCTTCAGACTCTTCCGCTTTCGCTTCTTCTGCAGGCTGTTCCTGTTCAACGGTTTCTGGTTCAGTCTGTTCCGTGGTTGTTTCTTCGACAGTGGTTTCCTGTTCTGTTACTTCGTTTTCAGTGTTTTCATCCATTGATCATTTCTCCCTGTGCGGCGGCCTGCTGCGCGGCCTGTTGTTGCTGTTGCTGAATCTGCATCTGTTGTACCTGCTGTGTTTCCTGCGCCGTCTGCTGGAAAGAAGGAACAAAATCACCCAACTCAAGACGGTCATCGAATCTGCTGATGGTTTCCTTCAGGAGGTTGATTAGCGCGGTTGGTTCGTGCCCTGACTGCTGAAGCTGCATGATATTCAGAATCATTGGCTGGATAAGCTGGACCATTTCAAGCCAATTTTCCTGTTTTTCCTGAGAGTCTGGCGCGCCGGTGGTACCTGCACGAATCTTAAGCTGAACAAGATCAAACACCTTGTCGCGTGGCAGACCTTCCTGCCAGTCATACGACTGTTTGGTGATCTGAATGCTAACTTGACCGGTTTTTGGGTCAATCACCTCGGTTGCTTCATTCTTCCCACAGATTGTTGCCACACGGGATTCAGGCAGAGTCAGCAGAAGAATCTCTGCGGTGTACTGTGCGACCTTCTGGATCCAGTCCTCAATCTGGTCCCTGAATTCAGAAACACGGGCAGACAGTGACTGCTGCATGATCTTCGCTTCGGTTGCCGTCTTTGCCTTTGTGATAGAAGAACGTGCCGCATCCTGCAGGCCTGTAGTCTGTTCCCAGTCGACACGGACCTGAGAAACGTCGTAAACATTTGGGTCGATAGGCGGGAACTGCTTCGGCTGGAAGACAGCGTTAAGGTTCTGACCACCGGTATCAACCACGGTGATTTCGCCAAGCCCGCTGTTTGCCATGCTGTTGATGGTTTTTTCGTTCACTTCAGCAGACGCAACATAGCCTGGGCGAATCAGGGCGCGGTGTTCGTTTAGTTTGTCGCGGGTCTTGTTGTGTTCTTCCTGCAGCTTTTCTGTCAGGTCAACAATGGACGGGCCGACAAACTTCCCATCCACCTGCTGGTATGGCAGCAGGAAAAACGGGTACCAGCGTTCACCGGTGGCTTCTGGCGTGTATGGCTCACGCAGGAACCAGTCGCAGCCTTCAGCCAGCGTATAGACTCGCTGTGAAGACTTGTCCCAGATTTCATAGACAGAAATCATTGGATCATCGTCGTTGCGTTTTTCTTCAGCGATGCGTGGTTTTCCGTATTCGCCATATTCTCCATAAGTCGTCGCCTTATCCAGGTGATAACCAAACAGCCCTTCAGCATAAGACCGTTTCATCGGGACACGGTGAGCAATCCAGTCCGCCTGCTCATAGTCTGCGAAATCCTCGATAGCAGGGTCGACCATGATGTTCTCAGTCATCACGCGGTCAATGCACAACCCCTCTTTTTCGACAGTCTCAACCTTCGACATCAGGCCAGCGATAGTCTGCTCAAGCTCCTGCTTCTTCAGTTCTGCGTCTGCCCTCTGCTGGTCATCGGTGATATCCATCAGCAGTTTTTCGACGCGGATCAGGTTGTCCTGGTTGTCTTGGATCTGCTTCTCGATAAGCGGGTCACGTTTCACGTCCTGCTGCCAGATGATTTTGACGGCACCGATACTGCAGGTCATCGCAGAACGGACAGCTGACTTTGCCCGTGACTTCAGGTCAGCGTCTTCCAGATACCGGTTGGTGACGGTTTCAAGTGTCTTGCAGAACAGCTTCAGTCCTTTGTCCTGGCTGATAGGTGACACCGATATTTCGGGGTTCTGTGCGTACAGGTTCGGCAGAATGCCGGTTATGGTGCCGTGGATAAGGTTTGCTCGCGGCTTGACGAAATCCTGGTCCTTCGCGTCAGCCTTCCAGTCGAAACCAGCAACGACATCGCGGTTATGCTTGCAGCGTTCGTGGAATTTGAGATAATGCTTCCGCGCATTGGAAATCCTCTGCTGCCACTTTGCCGCCAGCTTGTCCTTCTCAGGCGGTTCCTTGAATTCAGGAGCATTGACCACAGCGGTTACCCCCACCTTTTCCTCCGGCGGTTCAGTCGGCATTGACAACCCCCCAATTCCCATAGTTTCCATTATTGAATCCTCATAAAGTGAGCATCATCATGCATCACGACATCAGGACGCTCTTCCTCATGCCGCTCTTCTTCTGGCCTCCTGCGTTTCCGCATAACGCCATATCTCGTCGCATCCCACGCGTGGTCCTCCAAAGTCGTATCAACATCCTCTGGATTGTTCTCATCAGGCGGCAGTACCGGCACAGTGCGCAGCCAATGCTTGCATGTGTTGAAAACCTTCAGCTTGTCTTCTGCAAGCAAGCGGATGATTTCCTGTGCACCGTTCACCCTGCTGCCCTTCGCGTTCCATGCTTCCTGCCATCGCACACCCTCATCACGGAAAATCTGACCGATGGAACGGTCTGCCCCGACCTTAGAGAAAATAGCAGGGTCAGCCAGATTGATGCGGTAGTTGTAGCCGAAACGTTCATCGCGTTTCTCGATTTCCTTGATCTTCCGTGCAACTGTCGCGGCGTTTTCCTTTGAACCTTGACCAGCCTTCTCGCCGGCGCCGTACAGCTCACGCCACAGATAGATGCCTCCATCAGGATCCATCGCAAACCAGTACACCGCATAAGGCGCACGGTAGCCCCAGTCCATCGCCTTCCATACAGTCCACGTCGGCGGAATGGGAAACGGCTCAACGATGTGCCGCTTCGCATCCCAGACGCCTTCAAGGAACGAACCGACATGGATATCCCAGTCACCCTCCAGCCATGCTTTGCGCCGGTTAGGGTCAGATATCGCCTGCAGAGTCGCCAGATACTCAGGATCAGCGGACAGCAGGTGCTGGTTCTCTGAAAGCGTCGAATAGATGTGAACCCTTGGCTTCTGTCCTTTTTCTCTGATCACTTTCTTTGAAGGAATCACGCCAATTCGGAACCTTTCTTTCACCCAGGCATGTCCGACGCCGTAAGGGTTGCAGGTTGCTCTGACCATTCGAGGCATGCCAGGGAAAGACGAACGGCAGCAGGACTGCATCGATTCATAAAAGCCAGGATCCTTCCAGTTCGTCAACTCCTCGAAACCGAGGAATGGAATCTCCCACCCGTGGTAATTCCAGTAGTCCTCCTCCGTCACGCCATAGCGGAAGCAAAGCGTTTCACCCTGCGGGAACGTCCATGTGTAGGTGCTTGCGTTGAATCTCGCGCCAGGGAAAATGTTCAGGAACCACCGGCGGCTCTTCGCAACAACGTCCGCCAGCTGTGGATAGGTCAAACGGAAGATGACACCGCGCCAGTGCTGACCGAACCCTCTGTTCACAAACTGGGCAAAATCCATCAGCATGGAGTCGGTCTTTCCGCCGCCTCGAGTGCCATGCATCAAGCACTCGAAAACAGGGCATGAGAGAAACTCACGCTGGGCGCCCTTCTGGGGAATCCACCTTACCGGGCCTTCTGTTCCCATGCTTCGTCACTCTCCGCGAGACATTCGACAATCAGCACACCACTGCAGACGTCCTTGCCGTTTGTCGTAAGGTCAAACTTGCTGATGCCATCATGACCGGTCATCTTCGCTAGCTGCTTCAGCCCAGTATTGGCGGCCCTCAGGTCGATGATTGTCTGCTCCTGCGTAACAATCTCCTCCTGCTCGTAGTTCTTGATCTTCACAGACTTGACGACAGTCTTTCTGCCGAGGGCGATATCGATAATCTCCTGCTGCAGGTTGATCAGGCACTCTCTGGTTATTTCCAGTCGTTCTGAGTCCTTTTTCTTCATCTCTGCGATGGCCTCTTGGACATTGAGTTTTGCTAAGTTTTGGCAGCCAATGTCTTTTGCCGTCTTTTTGCTGTAACCAGCACGAATCGCTGCCTGCGTAGCATTGAAGTCGATGAGATACTCATCGACAAACCTATGCTGCTTATCCGTCAGTTTCTTTTTCATAAATCCTTCCTGAAACAATCAAGGTCAATTCCACACTCATCAGCCATCTGCTGCGGAGAGCAATTTCTGACAATGCACAGCCTGAGGAAGAAAGCCGGTGAGATAGCCTGTATTCCGCTCCTCATCCTGCTCACATGCGCAGGGCTCCAGTCGACCATGTTTGCCAGTTCGGCGTAGCTCTCAACGCCAAACGCGACCATGATCTTTCTGAAAACCAGCGTACTGTTCACCGTCAGATCTCCATGATATCAACCTCTATCCGTCCACCCTTTTCGTCTCTGGCCATCCTGATGGTCCGGACATCCGCCACCTGATTGTCGTTGCGGAAAGCAAAACCCTGAAGCGAATCCAGTGTCACCTTCTGCGCATTGTCCACATCCATGCAGCGTCCTTTGTTCGGGTACAGCCTGAGGACAACCTGCACATCACCGCCGAAGGGTTTAACCTTCTGGGCGTTGCACATCCATGCGACCTGTTCGCGGTAGGCACGCGCCTGGTCACTCACAATCACACACGCCTGAAGTCGTCCACGGATCCTGCGGATAACGTGCCTCCAGTAGCGGTTGGCACTAACCGGATACGGGAGAGACAGATGAATTTTTTTCATCGTGGATGCGTCCCCTTCAGCTTGTACTTAGTGGAGAACTTCTGAGCTGACTCAGCCTCACCTTTTCAATCGCAGACGACAGCCTCGACTTGAACGACTGCCAAGATTCCCCAGCCCGGGGTGACAGTCCGAATTCCCAGGCTTTCGCCAACACAGCGTTGTCATCACGCCAGTCGAAGCGAGTTTGTTTGTGCGGGTTGTTCTGTCCCCATTCCTTCTCTCTCCGCACCCAGTTCCTGAACGCCACATCCCAATTCAGCTTTGAGGCATTCGAGCCTGAAGCGGACTTATAGTAGTCGGCGAATTTGTCGACAACCTCTTCAACGGGAATCCTAGGCAGATTGAGCTGACAGAACGCCTTGAGACGTTCGTTCGGCTGCCAGCCATCAGGAAGGCGCGTCGCGCGCGCGCTCTGACGGTTACCTGATGGTTCTATTGATGGTTCACTGACGGTTCCGTGTCCCAAATTTGGTACTCTTTCGTGGGAAATTTGGCACTCTTCGGCGGGAAATTTGGTACTCTTCGGTGGGAAATTTGGGACTGTTCCGTTTTTGGGGCTGTTCCGTTTTTGGGACTCTTCTGTGGATAACTTTCCCTGTCCTGTGGGTAACTTTTCCATGCATAAACGGTATATTTTAACCTGCCTTGTCGCGCCTTTACGCAACCCGGTGTCGCATAAGAATCCAACCTCCTCAAGGGTGTCGAGTGCCTTCATGACAGTCTTCCTGTCAAGGCTTGTTTTCTCAACAATGCTGGCGACGGATGGCCACGCCGTGCTGTCCGCATCAGCATTGTCAGCCAGTGCGACCAGCACAAACTTAACGGACGACTTCAATCCAGTCACCTTGAATGCCCATGTGAGCGCCTCAGTGCTCATTCAGGATTCTCCTCTGTCAAAGTTTCAGCCAGTTCAGGCCAGATGTCCTGCCAGTCGTCTGGACGCAGGTCTTTGCGGGTGACCTGCCCACCGGTCGCTCTCTCCACAGCTACAGCTGTTGCTGGTGGGCATGCCCTACGGCCTTCTTTAATCTGCCATGCGAAAGCTGGAGAAATTTCAGTGCTAGCCGCAAGAGCGGATAGACCACCGACAATATCGGCAGCTTTTTTGAAATTGCTATTTGATTCCATGAGCAAATCGTAGCATAGCTATTAACAAATTGGAAGCCTTGCTACAAACTATTTAGTTTAGCATTGCTATATGGATAAATTAATGACCGACGCCGACCGACTGGCAAAATTAATGAAGTCGGTAAAGAACAAATCCAAGTTCGCTAGAGAGAATGGTATCCGTGGTGGTTCGTCCATGATTTACCAGCATACGAATGGACTAAGGCCAATAAACCTAGAGGCTGCGCAGACTTACGCGAAAGCACTCGGGTGTACTGTTGCAGATATCAGTCCATCACTTGCAGAGAAGTACGGCGATATAAACCAGCCAACAAAACTCGACAACAACATTGAATCAACTCAGATACCATCGAGCTATGTCCCCCTGATATCGTGGGTGTCAGCCGGTCAATGGCGTGCTGCTATTGATGACAGAGAAACATACGACCATGTACCGTGCCCTGTCACTGCTCACGGTAAAGGCACCTTCGCACTTGAGGTACGCGGCGTCAGCATGTACAACCCTAAAGGAAAAGACAGCTTCGCCGAGAAGGACATCATTTTCGTTGATCCGTCACGCGACGCAAACAGCGGTGACTATGTGGTTGCCATGCATGCCGACCAGTACCAGGCAACATTCAAACAGCTGTTCTGTGAGGACGGTAGGAAATTCCTGAAAGCATTGAACCCTGACTGGCAGCCGAACATTCAGGAAATCAACCAGGACACAATACTTGTCGGCGTGGTTATCGCCAAGGTCACCACACAGGTGTTCAAATGAGAAAACTTTTACTGGTTGCTGCTTTGTTTATTACAGCATGCTCAAACAATTCAGGATCCAGTGACAGGTGGGTAAAAATAGCTGTATCAGAAAGGGGGGCACAGATTTACGGAGATACTCAAAGCTATAGCAGAAAAGAAACCAGCGCGTGGATAAAGCTCGATTTTTCTACATCAAAAAATAAAGAAGCAATCGAAAACAAATGGAAGGAATCTTTATATTTTCTCAAAGCTGATTGCGAAAAGAACAGAATGAAATCGTTGCAGGGTCAGTTTGAATATACGGACGGAAAAAAAGAGGAATTTGATAAAACAGACTACTTTTACCCGCTACCAGGAAGCTCAAAGGAAAAAGTTATGAATTGGTTATGCGGTAAATAATAAACAAAAACACCATTCAAGCCACCCATCGGGTGGCTTTTTTGTTGCCATTTACAAGCCGCTACAAAATAATTTATAGCAATCATTCAAAATGCTATTGCTTTGCTTCAATAGCGTTGCTATAATCTGTTCATGTCGTAAGGCATAAAAAGAAACGGCTCGAGTCCATTGCTAAATTTTCCCGAGCCGAGTGTCTATCTAACAGACGAAAGGTATTGTAAATGACAAAACACCCGCGCATCTTCCTGGTGCTTTTCTTCGGGGCGGTTCTTATCGCTGAACCGCTGGTCGACTTCACCCTGTCGTTTTGGGGGCTGTGATATGGCAACTCCAGAAATCGACATCACCAGATATCAGAACTGGTGCGAACGTGAAGATGCACGCATCAACGCCATCGAAGAGGAAGCGCACCGCCTGATGGAAGCCGGGGAAGAATGCGATCCACAGGACCCTGAAAACGTCGCGAAAGCTCTCTGTAACATGTCCGACAGCCAGCGTCGCGAGATGTCCGAACTGCTCAACACTGTTAACTTCAGTTATGAAAAACTTGGTCAGCTGGTTTATTGGACTTCTTTCAATTACTGGAACAGGGTTTCTGAAACCAAGGCAACCGACATCATCGAAGGGGGTTTGCGATGATTGACCCATACACCTACACGCTCACGACTGAGAACCGCATCCTGCCGTTCGTGGACGGATACCGCTGGAGGTGGCGCGTAGCGGTCCGCGTCGCCCGCGCTGTTGAGCTCAAAGGACATCTCTCAGCTGTGTACAGTCTGCTGTATTACAACCCGGGCAAATGGCAGATTGACGCTCTCCGCATCCAGCAGGAATACACCCGCCTGCTTCAGGAAATTGAAAGGATGTCCAAATGACGCGTATCAAAAAAGGATAAGAGAATGCTTAAGAGACTGCAGAACAACGAAGAATGGCTGGCATGCCGCCGGCAGGGCATCGGCGGCAGTGACATTGCCGCCGTCATGGGGCTGAACCGGTACAGGGGGGCTGTTGACGTCTTCCGCGACAAGACAGAACCGGATCAGCGCACGGACGAACCTAACAACGCCGTCCACTTCGGCGTCATCCTTGAAGACGTTGTCGCTAAGGAATTCGCGCTGCGCACCGGCATGAAGGTCCAGCGAATCAATGGGACATTCGTTGACGGCATCCGCATCGCGAACATAGACCGCGCCATCGTCAACCCTGAGATCGCCGGCCGTGTCCGCGCGTATGAAGAACACGCAGAAGACGGTACCCATATGTCTACAGACGCGCTTCTTGAATGCAAGACAGCAGGCGCCCGTTCTGCATGGCGATGGGGCCCGTCTCAGGAGGATGAGATCAAGACAGGGGAAGTCACCAGTGAGGCATCTGTGCCGATGGAGTACCTCGCGCAGGTGCAGTGGTACCTCGGGGTGACCGGGAGCAAGACCGCCTATATCGCAGTGCTCATTGGCGGACAGGACTTCCGCATGTACACGGTCAAGCGGGATGACGAACTCATCAGCCGCATGTATGACATCGCTGATGAATTCTGGAGGAACCATGTCGACAGAGGCATTTGCCCCGCACCGGCAACCGCAGAAGAAGCTCAGAAGGTATGGCGTAAAGACGATGGCACAGGCATCGAGGCAGACGGCGATACAGCCACCGCACTCGGTGAGCTGATGACCCTGAAGGCGCAGGCAAAAGAACTCGCCGAGAAAATCGCAGAGAAAGAAGAGTCTCTAAAACTCTACATCGGTCAGCATCAGAACCTGACTCTGGACGGCAACAAAGTCGCCAGCTGGAAGTCCGGCACACGACGGGTCCTGGACAGCAAACGCCTGAAGGAAGACCTGCCGGGCATCTTCAACCAGTACATCAAAGAATCCAAATCAAGAACATTCAGACTCCACTTTTGAAACTCACAATGGCAACCATGACAGACATCAAGGAAGCGGCCGGCACCAAGGTCGCCCCGGCTGAAAAGAAACCGATGACCCTGAACCAACTGCTCGCTTCACCACAGATGAAGGCGCAGATCAAGTCGGCACTGCCGTCACACATGACACCAGAACGCATGACCCGCATCGTGATGACTGAATGCAGGAAGACCCCCGCACTGTTTAAGTGTAACGTCCCGTCACTGCTCGGCGCAGTCATGCAGGCGGCCCAGCTCGGACTTGAGCCTGGATCCGCCCTTGGGCACTGCTACCTGCTCCCGTTCGGCAACGGCAAGGCATCAGACGGACTGAGCAACGCACAGCTTATTCTTGGGTACCGTGGAATGATTGACCTGGCACGCCGTTCCGGTCAGCTGGTCTCGATCGGCGCGCACTGCGTCCATGAAGGTGACGAATTCAGCTGGGAACTGGGACTGCATCCTGACATCAGGCATGTCCCCGGGGAGGACACCGAGAGCAACCCGGTCACACATGTATATGCAGTCGCCAACCTTAAAGACGGCGGTGTTCAGTTTGAGGTGATGACACGTAAAGCAATTGAGATTGTCCGTGCACAGTCAAAGGCCGGCACAAAGGGACCTTGGGTGTCCCACTGGGAAGAGATGGCTAAGAAGACTGCCATCCGCCGGCTGTTCAAGTACCTTCCGGTCAGCATTGAAGCGGCACGGGCGGTAGAGGTTGACGAGAAGACTGACCGGGGTGAAGCCATCAATTTTGCTGACGGTGAAATCATTGACACACAGCCTGACGAAGACTGAGTGAGTCCCGCCAAGCAGAGAGTGGCGGCATCAGTAACCTCTGCAGCCGGTGCGCACTGTTGACCTTTCGGGTGCCGTGAACCGGTGGACAGCCTGGAGAGACAGGCACCAGAAGCGAGACGGGGCTGACCTCCTGTTTGCGAAATAAGTGCTTATGTGGACCTTAGCCCCACAATGCGCCGTCTCACTTGTGGCTCTGCGCAGCGAAGGTGCAGTTAACGATTGAAAGGGAAGCAATGGCATCAATAAACAAAGCAATCATCGTCGGCAACCTGGGCGACGATCCGGAAGTCCGCTACACGCCTAATGGTGACCAGGTTGCATCCATCAGCGTTGCAACCACCGAATACTGGAAAGACCGCAACACCGGTGAACGTCAGGAACGGACTGAATGGCACCGCATCAGCCTTTTCGGCAGAACCGCAGAAACCGCAGGTCAGTACCTGAAAAAAGGCTCACAGGTTTATATCGAAGGCAGACTGCAGACCAGCAAATACACCGACAACAACGGAATTGAACGCTATCAGACAAATATCCGCGGCGATGTCATGCAGATGCTCGGAAGCCGTCAGGATGGGGGGCAACAGCAGAACAACCAGAGACAGCGTAACAGCAACCGCAACAGCTATCAGGATGCACGCAATGGATATACGCAGACCCCAGATGTACCAGGCGATGACATCCCATTCTAACCCCGTCGGTCGGGGCAATGACCGAAC